>NZ_JBSFJV010000005.1:0-171638 GCF_053598235.1 Kitasatospora sp. NPDC001159 | reverse complement strand
CCGAGCGAAGCGAGGAGGACGCATGAGCGAGGGCAGCGAGCGAATCATCAAGAGGCGCGCGTGGGCGAATGCCCCCACCGAGCGAAGCGAGGAGGACGCATGAGCGAGGGCAGCGAGCGAATCATCAAGAGGCGCGCGTGGGCGAATGCCCCCACCGAGCGAAGCGAGGAGGGCACATGAGCCCCGCACTGACCACCGAGGCCAGCACCCCCGTCGTCGACGCCCCCGGCGGCACGCCCGCCGTCCGGATCGCGAACGTGCACAAGTCCTTCGGCCGCCCGGGCGCGCAGACCCACGTCCTGGACGACATCACCCTCGACGTCGCGCCCGGCGAGTTCGTCACCCTGCTCGGCGCCTCCGGCTGCGGCAAGTCCACCCTGCTCAACCTGGTCGCCGGCCTGGACAAGCCCAGCCGCGGCACCATCGAGGTACCCGGCGGCCGCCCCGCCCTGATGTTCCAGGAGCACGCGCTGTTCCCCTGGCTCACCGCCGGGAGGAACATCGAGCTCGCCCTCAAGCTGGCCGGCGTGCCCCGCCCCGAGCGCCGTGCCGAGGCCGAGCGCCTGCTCGAACTCGTCCGCCTGACCGGCTCCCACGGCAAGCGGGTGCACGAGCTGTCCGGCGGCATGCGCCAGCGCGTGGCGATGGCCCGGGCGCTCGCCCAGGGCAGCAAGGTGCTGCTGATGGACGAGCCGTTCGCCGCGCTCGACGCCATCACCCGGGACGTGCTGCACGACGAGATCACCCGGATCTGGGCCGAACGGCAGCTGTCCGTCCTGTTCGTCACCCACAACGTGCGCGAGGCGGTGCGCCTGGCCCAGCGCGTCGTGCTGCTCTCCTCCCGCCCCGGCCGGGTCGCCCGCGAGTGGCGGATCGACCTGCCGCAGCCGCGCCGCATCGAGTCCGCGGGCGTGGCCGACCTGTCCATCGAGATCACCGAAGAACTGCGTGGGGAGATCCGTCGCCATGTCCAGCACTGACACCGCGCCGTCCCGCCCCGACAGCGACACCGCCGACGTCGGCGCCGGCCTGGACGCCCTCGACTCGGTCTCCGCGCAGCGCAGTTCGCTCGGCGAGGTGCTGCGCACCAAGGCGCTGCCGCCGCTGATCGGCGTGCTGGTGGTGCTCGCGCTGTGGCAGGGCGCGTACAGCCTGCACCTCTCCTCCTCTTACAAGCTGCCCAGCCCGGCGGACGTCTGGCACTCCGCGCAGGACCTCTGGTACCAGGGCACGCTGTTCTCGATCATCTGGACCAGCGTCTGGCGCGGCCTGTCCGGCTTCCTGCTCGCCGTCGTCATCGGCACCCCGATCGGCCTGGTGGTCGCCCGGGTCAGGCCGGTGCGCACCGCGATCGGCCCGGTGCTGCAGGGCCTGCAGTCGCTGCCCTCGGTCGCCTGGGTGCCGGCCGCGGTCATCTGGCTCGGCATCAACGACTCGATGATGTACGCGGTGATCCTGCTCGGCGCCGTCCCGTCCATCGCCAACGGCCTGGTGGCCGGCATCGACCAGGTGCCGCCGCTGTTCCTGCGGGCCGGGCGCACCATCGGCGCCACCGGCCTGTCCGGCGCCCGGCACGTGCTGATCCCGGCCGCGCTGCCCGGCTACCTGGCCGGCCTCAAACAGGGCTGGGCGTTCTCCTGGCGCTCGCTGATGGCCGCCGAGCTGGTCGCCTCCTCCCCCGACCTCGGCCGCGGCCTGGGCCGGTTCCTGGAGGACCAGCGCGAGTTCTCCGACATGTCCGGGGTGCTGCTCGGCATCATCCTCATCCTGTTCGTCGGCATCGCCATCGAGCTGCTGGTGTTCACCCCGGTCGAGCGCCGGGTGCTGCGCAACCGCGGCCTGCTGGCCTCCGCCAAGTGAGGCCCCGCTGATGTCCGCCCTGCTCCTCATCGCCCACGGCAGCCGCGACCCGCGCCACGCCGCGACCGTGGCCGCCCTGGTGCGGCAGGTGCGGGCCCAGCGGCCCGGGCTGGAGGTCGCCACCGCCTACCTGGACCACTGCGCCCCGCGCATCCCCCAGGTCGTCGGCTGGCTCGACGACGCGGTGGCCGTCCCGCTGCTGCTCAACCGGGCCTTCCACGCCAAGCACGACGTCCCCGCCGCCCTGCGGGCCGCCGGCGCGGGCCTGCCCGTGGCGGACGTCCTGGGCCCGTCGCCGCTGCTGCTGGCCGCCCTGGACCGCCGCCTCGCCGAGGCCGGGCTGGACGTGCGCTCGGCCGCGGTCCGCGCGCGCACGGGCGTGGTGCTGGCCGCGGCGGGGTCCTCCGACCCGGCCGCCGACGCCGCCACCCGCGCGGTCGCCGCCGAGTGGCAGCGCAGCCGCGGCTGGGCCGCCGTCGAGGCCGCCTACGCCTCGGCGTCCGGCCCCCGCGTCCCCGACGCCCTCGCCGCCCTGCGCGCCGTGGGCGCCGCGCACACCGCGGTCGCCCCCTACCTGCTCGCCCCGGGCCTGCTGCCGGACCGCATCGCGGCGGCCTCCACCGGGGCGGACACCGTGGCCGACCCCCTCGGCCCCGCCCCGGAGCTGGCCGCCCTGCTGCTGGCCCGCTACGACGAGGCCCGCCGGGCGGCGCAGGCGGTTCCGGCGCTCACCGCCTGAACCGCAATCTCATCGATCGCCCTTCCCGGTCCGGTGTAGGCGCTCGGCATGACCGATCGCCTCCCAGCTCCGAGCCCTGGCGAAGTGCCGTGCGAGCCCGGCCGCGTCTTCCTTCGGCTCGACCTTCCGATGCTGGTACTCGGCCACCGCGGCGGCGATCACGCTCAGCGGCACCAGCGGCTCGTCCGGATCGGCGACAGCAGCCTCGATCCACTCCCGCATGACGGCCGTCGGCTTCAGCCCCCGCTCCCGCGCCCGGCGCCGCACCTCGTCCATCACCGGCTTGGGCAGCCGCAGCGAGGTGGCGATCATCACCACTCCGCCGACACCTGCTCGCCAGGCTCGGCGCCCACGATCCCGTCCCCGGCCATCTGCCCCTCCGCTCCCCTGCCGGCTCCCGGCGGCCGCAGCATTACATCGGCCCCGCTCCCGCGGCCAGCAGCATCCGCACCAGCAGGTGACGGCGCGCGGAATCGCCGACGGCGCGCACGGCCAGGGCCGTGCGCGCCGTAGAGCTGGGGACGGGTCACACCCGCCGCAGGGTGAAGGTGTCCGTCGGGTGGCCGGCGTTGGCCGTCGTCAGGCCGCCGGAGAGCTGGTAGAGGCCGCCGCCCGGGCCGTTCGTGACGGCGGTGGGGGTGGGGTCGGCGGCGGGGCGGACGGCGGTGAGGCGGGCGGTGCGCCAGTGGTCGTCGGAGCTGAGCTCCACCTCGGCGTCGCGGCCGGCGCCGTAGAAGAGGTTGGTGACGCCGGCCAGGGTGCCGTTCGGGCGGGCGAGGATGCCGTCGAGGTGGAGCAGGGCGCCGCCGTCGGCGATCTCGACCCGGCGCAGGGCGGCCGGGTCCCGCAGCGGGAGCTGCCAGAGGGTGCCGTCGTTCCACTTGCCGAGCAGGAGGCGGCCGTCCTGGTAGGCGATGCCGTTGAGGCCGTAGGAGCCGGCGGGGGCGGCGAGGCGGTCGTCGCGCAGCAGGACGGAGCCGGTGCCGTCGGGGTCGACCCGGTAGACGTACGGGGCGAAGGAGTCGGTGACGTAGGCGGTGCCGTCGGGGGCGACGGCGATGTCGTTGGCGAGGTGGCCGCCGCCGTCGGCGGCGACCGCGGCGAGGTCGGTGTAGAAGAGGCGGCGGCCGGTGTCCAGGTCGTAGGCGGCGATGCCGGCGACCCGGCCGAGGGTGGCGGGGCCGGTGCGCTCGCCGATGCCGTTGTCGAGGTTGGTGACCAGGATGCGGCGGTGGACCGGGTCGATCCGCAGGCCGGCGATCTCGATCAGGGTGTCGGGGTCGTCGATCAGGGTGCGGACGCTGCCGTCGGGGGCGACGGCGGAGACGGTGCCGTGCCGCAGCGAGCCGACCAGGAAGCGGTGGTGGGCGGCGTCCCAGACGGCGGTCTCGGGCACCAGGGTGGGCGCGTGGCCGGCGATCACGGCCGGCGCCGGGCAGTGGGCGGCCGCGGCTGCGGCTGCGGCTGCGGGTAGCGTACCGGCGGTGCCGAGGAGGGTGGCGGCCGCGAGGGCGACCAGGGCGCGGCGGACAGTACGGTTCTGGCGGTTCATCACGAGTCCCTTGCGCATGCGGTGCGTTGTCGTGATCAAGCCTCGCTCGACCGCCGGGGACGCAGCAGTGCGTGGGGATACTGGTAGTTCGACCACCAGGAAGGGCGGGGGACATGAACGAGGTGGAGGAGCGCCGTGCGGAGCTTTCGAGCTTCCTGCGCACCCGGCGGGCCCGGCTGACGCCGCAGGACGTGGGGCTGGCGCCGGGGGTCCGGCGGCGCACGCCGGGGCTGCGGCGGGAGGAGTTGGCACTGCTGGCCGGGGTGGGGGTGACCTGGTACACGTGGCTGGAGCAGGGGCGGGACATCCACCCGTCCCCGGAGGTGCTGGCGAGCCTGGCCCGGACACTGCGGCTGGACCGGGCGGAGACGGCGTACCTGTTCCGGCTGGCGAGCAGCCACCCGCTGGACGGCGAGGTGACCGCGGCCGCCGAGGTCCCGGCGGCGCTGCTGCGGCTGATGCACGCCCAGTGGCCGTCGCCAGCCTGGGTGATGGACGCCAACTGGGACGTGCGGGCCTGGAATCCGGGCGCGGACGCGCTGTTCGGGCTGTCCGGACGGCCGCCGGAGGAGCGCAACCTGGCCTGGGTGGTGTTCGGCAACGCGCTGCACCGGCAGCGGGTGGAGCACTGGGAGGAGCACGCCCGGCGTTTCCTGGCGCAGCTGCGCTCCGCCTACGCCGAGCGCGGCGGGGAGGCGACGGCGGTGGGCCGCCGGCTGGGCCGGATGATCCAGCAGGTGCGCAGCGAGCACCCGGAGGCGGACCGCTGGCTGGACGAGCACCAGGTCGCGGAGCGTACGGGTGCCGAGAAGGTGGTGCGCCACGAGGAGTTGGGCGAGCTGCGGATCGACCAGCACGTGCTGCTGGCCGCCGAGGGGCTGCAGCTGATCGTGATGGCGCCGCGCGATCCGGAGACGGCGGAGCGGCTGCGACGGCTGGCGCCCGCCGCTGCGGCCGTGACCGCCTGACGCCGCGAAGAGGCCGGGGCCCCTCACTGCGAGGGGCCCCGGCGACAACCGTCAGTCGGCCTTGCGCCGCTGGCGCCCCGTCCCGTAGTTGGAGCCGGACTTGGAGCCGCTGCCGGGCTTGGCCCGACCCGAGGAGCGTCCGATAAAGCCGGCGGCCTGGGGCCGCTCGCCCTGGCCGGCCGCGCCGAGGCGCTGCTTGGGGCGCGGGCGGCGCGGGTTGCCGTTCATGTCGACGTCGGTGGGCAGCCCGGAGCGCTTGGCGGGGCGGCGGCGCGGGGTCGCGGCCTTGCCGTCGGCCGGCTTCTCCGCCGACTTGTCCGCGACGGCCGCGGCGGCCGGGACGACCAGGGGGACCGGGACGCCGCTGGGCGTGCGGGCGCCGGTGATCCGGGCCAGGTCGGCGTCGCCGGGGCGGACCTTGGTGACGGTGGGGCGGATCCCGGCGACCGTCATCAGCCGGTTGACCTCGCGGCGCTGCTCGGGCAGCACGAGGGTGACGACCGTGCCGGACTCGCCGGCCCGGGCGGTGCGGCCGCCGCGGTGCAGGTAGTCCTTGTGGTCGATCGGCGGGTCGACGTTGACGACCAGGTCGAGGCCGTCGATGTGGATGCCGCGGGCGGCCACGTTGGTGGCGATCAGCGCGCTGACCTCGCCGTCGCGGAACTGGTCGAGGACCCGGTTGCGCTGCGGCTGGGACTTGCCGCCGTGCAGGGCGGCGGCCTGGACGCCGCTGGCGCGCAGTTGCTTGGCGAGCCGGTCGGCGCCGTGCTTGGTGTGCACGAACATGATCACGCGCCCGTCGCGGGAGGCGATGTGGGCGGTGGTGGAGGCCTTGTCGGCCGGGTCGAGCTGCAGGACGTGGTGGTCCATGGTGGTGACCGCGCCGGCCGAGGGGTCGACCGAGTGGGTGACCGGGTCGTTCAGGAAGCGCTTGACCAGCCGGTCGACGTTGCGGTCCAGGGTGGCGGAGAAGAGCATCCGCTGCCCGTTCTCGGCGACCTGCTCCAGCAGCTTGCTGACCTGCGGCAGGAAGCCCATGTCGGCCATCTGGTCGGCCTCGTCGAGGACGGTGATCGCGACGTCGGAGAGGTTGACGTCACCGCGCCCGATCAGGTCGTCCAGTCGGCCGGGGGTGGCGACCAGGACCTCGGTGCCGCGGCGCACCGCGTTGGCCTGCCGTCCGATCCCCATGCCGCCGACGACGGTGGTGATCCGCAGGTTGACGGCGTTGGCGTAGGGGGTGAGCGCCTCGGTGACCTGCTGGGCAAGCTCACGGGTGGGCACCAGGACGAGCGCCAGCGGGTGCCGGGCGTCGGCGCGGCGGCCGGCGGTGCGGGCGAGCAGCGGCAGGCCGAAGGCCAGGGTCTTGCCGGAGCCGGTGCGGCCGCGGCCGAGCACGTCGCGGCCGGCGATCGAGTCGGGCAGGGTGGCGGCCTGGATCGGGAACGGCTCGGTGACGCCCTCGCGGGTGAGCGCGGTGAGGATCGCCTTGGGCAGGTCGAGCTCGGCGAAGGTGGCCGCCGGGGGCCGGGCCGGGGTGCCCTCGACGACGGTGAAGTCGGCGGGCTCGGCGACGGTGGTGCGGCCAATCTTGGGGTCGCCGGCCTTGAGAGTGCCGGCCTTGGGGGCGCCTGCGCGGCTGCGCGGCTTGCGGGGGCGCTCTGCGCTCTCCCCGCTGCGGCGCGGGCGGTCGGTGCGGCGGCCCTGGTCGGCCGGGCGGTGCTGGTCGCCGGTGCGGGAGCCGCGGTCGCGCGGCGGGCGGGCAGGGGTGGTCACGGGGTCTCCGTCCGTCGGTCGGCAGCCCGGGGTGCGGGCTGGTCGGCCGTCGGATTGGAGTGCGCCGCCCCGGCCGTTCGGCGGCATGAACGAGGGCCCGCACCGTCCAGCGGTGCGGGCCCCCGCTTCACGAGATCACAGGATCGCGCGTCAGCGTGGTGGCTGACGTCAGCCGATGACCTGGATGTTCTCGCCCTGCGGGCCCTTCTGGCCCTGGGTGACGTCGAACTCGACGCGCTGACCCTCGACGAGCTCACGGAAGCCCTGGGCCTGGATGTTCGAGTAGTGGGCGAACACGTCCGGGCCGCCGCCGTCCTGCTCGATGAAGCCGAAGCCCTTTTCGCTGTTGAACCACTTCACGGTGCCGGTAGCCATAACCGTCTCCTCCTATTGGGGCATCAGGGATTCACACCTCGTGAATCCCGGAGTAGCCGCGATCCCCATCCGGAGACTGAAACACCGGACAAAACAAATGCGCCTGTTGGTTGGGACCATCAGGCGCACACAAGCGTTCATGGGAACCAAAACTGCAACTGCCTCGACTGTAGCACGGCGACACCCCGATTGACCGGGCGCTTTTCTGCCCGAAAGATCACGTTTGCCGCCCCTGGAAAACGGGGAGCGGCGCCCCGCCGGAGCGGGGCGCCGCCTGTCGTTCAGCCCGTGTTCGGGCCGTGGCCGGGCGCCGGGTTCAGCGCCGGCCGGCCGGCTCCGGCACACCGTGAGCGCCCGCCAGCGGGGCCGGGCCCTGGCCGTGGCCGTGGCCGTGGCCGTGGCCGTCACCGTGGCCGGGCCACCAGGCGCGGTGGCCGAGCAGGGCGGTGATGGACGGGGTGAAGAACATCGCCATCACGAAGGCCGCCAGCACGATGCCGAAGGCCAGCGAGAAGCCGAGCTCCATGAAGAGCACGTTGCCCGCGAGCATGAAGGTCCCGAAGGACGCCGCCAGGATGAAGCCGGCAGCCGCGACGGTCGGGCCGCCGTGCTTGACGGCCTCGCGGGCCGCCTCGCGCGGGCTGCGGCCCTCGCGGGCCTCCTCACGGAGGCGGGCGATGATCAGGATGTTGTAGTCGGTGCCGATCGCCACCACGAAGAGGTAGATGAAGATCGGCAGCATGAACATCAGCCCCTCCTCACCCTTGATGTTCTGGAACAGCAGGGTGGTGGCGCCGAGGGTGGCACCGAAGCCGAGGCCGACCGAGGCCATCAGGTACCACGGCGCGACGATGCTGCGCAGCTGCAGCCCCAGGATGATCATGATGAGCACGGCCGCGATCGGGAAGACCAGCTCGTAGTCGTGGGTCATCGCGGCGTTGATGTCCTTGAAGACGGACGTCATGCCGCCGACCAAGGCCTGGGTGTCGGCCGGCGCCGCGCCGTGGGCGGCGTCGCGCAGCCTCACCACGGTGTCGATCGCCTCGTTGGTGGCCGGCGCGTCCTTCAGCTCCACACTGAAGTCGGCGGTGGCGCCGTCCTTGCTGATGCCGCGCTCCTTGGTGGGCATCACCACCTTCGCCACACCGTCGACCCCGCCGATCCGGCTGGCGAAGTCCTTCAGCTGGCCCTCGCTCAGCGCGGTGCCCTTGGTGTTGCTCAGGAAGACGTGGCTCGGGTCGGCGGCGCCGGCCGAGAACGCCGTCATCAGCTTGTCCTGGACGACCATCGACTCCTTGTCCTTGGGCATGGAGCTGCCCGCGAGGTCGTAGGTGCCGGTGTAGTTGATGCCTGCCAGGGCCAGGACGACCAGCAGACCGCCGGAGACCAGGGCGACCAGACCGGGCTTTTTGCCGGTCATCCGGCCGAGCGCGGCGAAGCGGGCGTTCTGGGGCTCGCGCATCCACTTCTTGCCGGGCCAGAACACCGCCTTGGACGGGATCACGGTGAGCACGGCCGGAGCCAGGGTGAGCATGACGAGCGCGGTGGCGAGGACGGCGATGGCGAGCGCCGGGCCGAGGGCGGTGAACATGCCGAGGCTGGAGAGGATCAGCACCGCGAAGGCGACGGCGACGGCACCGGCGGCGGAGGCGATCGCCTCGCCGACCCGGCCGACCGCGTTGGCCACGGCCTGCTTGCGGTCGTCACCGGCCCGCAGCCGCTCCCGATAGCGGAACGCCAGGAAGAGGAAGTAGTCGGTGCCGACGCCGAGCACCACGATGATGAGGATCGCCGAGGTCATCGGCGTGGTCTCCAGGCCGAACGTGCTGATCGCGTCGTTGATCAGGCCCTTGGCGGTCGGCATCGCGATCACCAGCGACAGCAGCACCGGCAGGAGACCGGCCAGGATGCTGCGGAAGATGATGCCGACGATCACGATGACCAGCACCAGGCCGCCGAACAGGACGATGGAGTCGGTCGAGCCCGAGGACTCCTTCTGGTCCAGCTGGCTCGCCGCGTCACCGCCGACCCGGAACTTCAGCCCGGTGCCGTCGGCCAGCTTGGTGCCCTCGTCACGCAGCTTCTTGGCCGCCTCGGTGAACTCGGGATCCTGCTGCTTGGTCTGGTCGATGGCGACCTGGGACAGCGCGTACTTGCCGTCCTTGGACTTCGACTGGTCGAGGACCGGCAGGACCTGCTGGACGAGCGGGATGTGCGCGTCCGTCAGGCCCTTGACGACCTTGTCCATCGAGGCCTGGTCGTCCTTGGTCAGCTGGCCGCCGTCGTTGCGCTCGAAGAGCAGCAGGGCGGACGGCGCGAAGCTGGACGGGAAGGCCCGCGACTGGAGCTCCGAGGCCTGGATGGACTCGTAGTGCTTGGGAAGGAACTTCGACTGGTCGGTCTGGTCAGCGACCGTCGCGGCGCTTCCCGCGATGGCGATCATCGCGACGACCCACGCCGCGATCACCCACCACGCGCGGCGTACGACGAATTGTCCTAGTCGGTGGAACATGCTCGTGATGCCTCCTGGGCATGGTTCACCGCAGCCCTTGGGGGACGGGACGCTGGGCGACGGCAGGGACCGACACGGGAAGCGCGCGAAGCAGCTCCCTTGCCGGTCGGCAGGTAAGTGGGACTGGGCGTCATCCTACGAGCAAGTGCTTGCCGCGCGGCAAGGAGCCCCCCGTAGTCCAACCCCCGTTCGGGGCCGCCCCGAACCGGCCCCGACCCAGTTTCTCCCGGGCGAACCCCGGTTGACCTCGTGCTCCGGGTGGAGACATCTCCCCCTCAGGGTGGAGCCCGCCCCCTACCTCCGAGGAGGAGACGTCAGGGTCGCGGAGTAGGGAAAACCCCACCCCGCCCCCCAGGCGAGCACCAGGGCGCGCTCACCCGCCAGCCGGATTACCGCTCAACCCCCGCTTCCCTACTGTCGGTTGTGACGCCGGAGCGGTACCCGGCGGGCACTTTCCCGGCGGTCGAGGCGATCGGGCCACCGCCGCTCACCTCGGCGACCAACCGCCGCTCTCCCAGGGGGACCTCCGTGAAGACCAGACTCGGCACGGCTGCCGCGATGGGTGCCTGGAGCGCCCGGCACAGAAAGACCGCCGTCTTCGGCTGGCTGCTCTTCGTCGTCCTGGTCGCCGTGCTCGGCGGCGTCCACGGAAGCAAGGAGGTGACCGAGTCCGAGTCGATGCCCGGCCAGGTCTCCCGCGCCGCGAAGATCCTCGACGAGGCCGGGCTGAAGAGCCCCGCGAGCGAGACCGTCCTGGTCCAGAGCGCCACCCGCAGCGCCGACGACCCGGACTTCAAGGCCGTCGTCTCCCAGGTGGTCGCCGCCGTCGACGGCACCGGCAAGGCCGCCGAGGTCCGCTCCCCGTACGACACCAAGGCGGTCTCCCAGGACGGCCACTCCGTACTGGTCCTGCTCACCCTCAAGGGCGACCAGGAGGAGGCCGTCAACAACGTCCGGTCCGTCATGGACGCGGTCGCCGGGGTGCAGCGGCAGCACCCGGACCTCACCGTGGTCGAGCTGGGCGACGCCAGCTCCGGCAAGTGGATCCAGGACCAGTTCAAGAACGACTTCGCCCGCGCCGAGTGGACCGCCGTGCCGCTGGCACTCGGCATCCTGCTGATCGCCTTCGGCGCGCTGGTCGCCGCCGTACTGCCGGTGGTGCTCGCACTGACCGCCTTCGTCGCGGCCGGCGGGCTGGTCGCGCTCAGCAGCGGCCTGCTGCACACCAGCAACGACGCCAGCTCGGTGATGCTGCTGGTCGGCCTCGCCGTCGGCGTCGACTACTGCCTCTTCTACCTGCGCCGCGAGCGCGAGGAGCGGGCCGCCGGACGCGACGCGGCCACCGCGCTGACGGTGGCCGCCGCCACCAGCGGCCGGGCCGTGCTGGTCTCCGGCGTCACCGTGGTGGTCGCCATGGCCGGCATGTTCCTCACCGGGATCGCCGACTTCCGGGCGATGGCCTACGCCACCATCGTGGTCGTGATCACCGCCGTGCTGGGCTCGCTCACCGTGCTGCCCGCGCTGCTCTCCATGCTCGGCGACCGGGTCGAGAAGGGCCGGCTGCCCTTCCTCGCCAAGCTGCGCCGCCCCGACGCCGTCCGCACCGGCGGGCGGTTCTGGAACGCCGTGCTCACCCCGGTGCTGGGCCGCCCGCTGGCCTCCACCGTGCTCGCCGGGGCCGTGCTGCTGGGCCTGGCCGCACCGCTGCTCACCATGCACACCGCCAACCTGACCTTCCAGCAGCAGCTGCCCGAGGGCAATGAGTTGGTCGCCGCCTCGCAGAAGATCGAGGCCGCCTTCCCCGGCAGCCCCGCCCCCGCCACCGTGGTGGTCAAGGCCGCCGACATCTCCTCCCCCGCGATGACCGCCGCGATCGCCGACCTCAAGGCCAGGGCCATGGCCAGCGGGCGGATGCACGGGCCGATCGAGGTCGCGGTGCACGCCGACCGGAACGTCGCCACCGTCGACATCCCGCTCAACGGCACCGGCAACGACGCCACCAGCAACGACGCGCTGAAGGCCCTGCGCGAGGACCTGGTGCCCGCGACCGTCCTCAAGGTGCCCGGCACCGAGGCCCCGGTCACCGGCCGCACCGCCGGGTCGTACGACTTCAACGCCAAGATGACCGGCTCGATGCCGCTGGTCTTCGGCTTCGTCGTCGCCTTCGCCTTCCTGCTGATGCTCACCTCCTTCCGCTCGCTCGCGATCGCCGTCACCGCCGTCGTACTCAACCTGCTCTCGGTGGGCGCCGCGTACGGGGTGCTGACCCTGGTCTTCCAGCACGGCGTGGGCGCCTCGCTGCTGGGCACCGCCGGGGTCGGCGCGGTGGAGTCCTGGGTGCCGCTGTTCCTCTTCGTGATCCTGTTCGGGCTCTCGATGGACTACCACGTCTTCGTGGTCTCCCGGATCAAGGAGGGCCGGGACCGCGGCCTGCCGACCCGGGCCGCGATCGCCCACGGCATCCGCTCCACGGCCGGGGTGGTCACCAGCGCCGCGGTGATCATGGTGGCGGTGTTCGCGGTCTTCGGCACCCTGTCCATGCAGGCGATGAAGCAGATGGGCGTGGGCCTGGCGGTCGCGGTGCTGATCGACGCCACGGTGATCCGCGCGGTGCTGCTGCCCTCGGTGATGAGCCTGCTCGGCGAGCACAACTGGTACCTGCCGCGCTGGCTGGAGTGGCTGCCGAACCTCTCGCACGGCGAGTCCTTCCCGCCGGTCGGCGCCGGGCGCGCCCTGCAGGAGCAGCCGGCCGCGCCGGCCGACGGCTCCGGGCACCGCCGGGTCGAGGTCTGAGGCCTCTCCGCATCCACCGACGCCGGGTCCCGCAGCGCGCGGGGCCCGGCCTCCGTGCGCCATGATGATCACCGTCCGGGGCCCTCCGGACGAACGCCTGCGGAACGGAGCCCAGCCGTGATCCCCTTCGACGAGGGCCGCGCCCGGCTGCTGCTCGCCCACGCCTGCGAGTCCGCCGGACTGCCCGGCCCCAGCGGTGCCCGGCTGCTCGCGCTCGGTGAGAACGCCGTCTTCGACCTCGGCGACCCGGCCGTGGTCGCCAAGGTCGGCCGCGGCCCCGAGCTCTACGACCGGGCGCACCGCGAGCTGACCGTCGCGCACTGGCTGGCCGGCCGGGGCGTCCCGGTGGTCCGCCCGTACCGGGAGGTGGCGCCGGAGCCGCAGCTCGCCCACGGGCACCCGGTCACCTTCTGGCACCGGCTCGCCCCCGCCGTCCGCCCGGCCCGCCCGGCCGACCTCGCCCCGCTGCTGCACGCCCTGCACCGGCTGCCGCTGCCGCCCTTCCCGGTCGGGCGGCGCGACCTGCTGGAGCCGGTCGAGCGCTGGCTGGCCTCCGCCGAGGGCCACGTCGACCCCGAGGACGTCGCCTTCCTGCGGCACCGCCGGGCCGCCTTCGAGGCCGCCCTGCCCGACCTCGCCCCGCGGCTGCACCCCGGGGTGATCCACGGCGACGCGCTGCCGCGCAACGTCCACGTCGGCCCGGACGGGCCGGTGCTGCTCGACCTGGAGAACGTCTCGCACGACCTGCGCGAGCACGACCTGGTGGTCCTCGCGCTCAGCCACGACCGGTACGGCGTGCCGGGCGAGGAGTACCGGGCGTTCACCGAGGCGTACGGCTGGGACGTGCGCGACTGGCCCGGATTCGCGGTGCTGCGCGGGGCCCGGGAGACCGCCAGCGCCTCCTGGGTGGCGCAGCAGGCGGCCAGTAACCCGGCCGCGCGGGCGGAGTTCCAGCGCCGGGTGGACTCGCTGCGCGAAGGGGCCGCCGAGGTGCGGTGGTACCCGTTCTGATGGTGCGGCGATACCTCGACTGAGGGGCGGGCGCCAAGCCGGGCGAGTGTGAGAAGGCTCTTAAGCCGGATCGGTCCGGCGCGCAACCTGGGCACGTACGATCGGCGTCCTATCGGACAGTCATCCTGACCGAGGGATCGGCCCCCCATCTCGTACCTCAGGAGCCGCCGCGTGCCCGCAACCGCCGCCCGTCGCCCCTCCCACCCGACCCGCCCGGCCCGTGGCCGCCGCCAGCTGATCGCGGGCTGCGTCGCGGCGGCCGCCCTCCTGGGCCTGACCGCGTGCGGCACCGCCAGCGGGGCCCTGCAGTCGCCGAGCGCCAATGCGCCGTCGCCGGCCGGCGGCCAGTCCGCGGGCGTCGCCTCGCCGCAGCAGCCGACCGGGGCGACGGCGACCACCATCGCGCCCACCTCGGACTCGGACGCCGCCAACGGCACCGGCTCGGCGGTCCCGCCGGTCTCCTCGAAGCCGAAGAGCCCGAAGTCGCCCACCGGGAGCCCCACGCCCGACGCGACCACCCCCGTCACGGCCACCCCCGTCACGGCCACCCCCGCCGCGCCGCCCGCGCACACCGGGGCCGGCACGGTGATCGGCTCCACCGCCTCCGGTGGCCGTACCGTCGCGCTCACCTTCGACGACGGCCCCGGCCCGGCAACCCCCCAGATCCTCGACCTGCTCGCCCAGTACCACGTCAAGGCCACGTTCTGCGAGGTCGGCCAGAACGCCGCCGCCAACCCGGCCCTGGTCAGGCGGGTGCTCGCCGAGGGGCACCGGCTCTGCGACCACAGCGTCCACCACCCGCAGCCGTTCGCGAAGCTCCCGCACGACAAGGCGGTGTACGAGATCACCGCCGCTCGGGACATGATCGTCCAGGCCGGTGGGCCGGGCACCCAGGTCACCTGGTTCCGCGCCCCCGGCGGCGGCTTCAACGCGGACAACAGGCACATCACCGCGGGCCTGGGGATGTCCTCGCTCGCCTGGTCCGTCGACCCGCGCGACTGGTCCCGCCCGGGCGTGCCCGCGATCGTCTCCACCGTGCAGAGCCAGCTCAAGCCCGGCGGCGTGATCCTGATGCACGACGGCGGCGGCGACCGCAGCCAGACCGTGGCCGCGCTCAAGCAACTGCTGCCGTGGCTGATCGCGCAGGGGTACACCTTCGACTTCCCTGCCGTGTAAGGCAGTTGGGGTTACCCCGGGTAGGGTGGGGCGACGTGACCGACATCGCTCCCAGCCCCGCCGAACTCGTCGCCGCCGTCCCCGGACTCGCCCGCTACCTGCGGCCCGCCACCCTGCTGCACCCCTACGCCGCGCCCGATGCCGACGTGCTCGGCGGGCGGATCGGCGGACCGGCGCTCTGGCCGGCCGGCGAGCCCTGGCCGCACTGCACCGCCAGGCACCCGGAGGATGACTACGAGCTCCCCCGCAGGGCCCCCGGGGCATCCGCCGCCCCGACGGCCCTGATCCTTCTCGCCCACCTGCGCGGCGAGGACGCACCGCACCTGCCCTGGCCGGAGGGAGCCGACCGGCTGCAGGTGCTCTGGTGCCCCAACGACCACGACGACATCCAGGGCGAGCGGTTCTACTACGGCCCCGCCGTCGAACTGCACTGGCAGCGCGCCGCCGACCTCGCCCCAGCTACTCCCCCGCAGCCGCAGCGCAGCGAGAAGGAGTACCTGCCCGAGCTGTGCGCGCTGCGGCCCGAGCAGCTCCTCGACCTGCCCGACCGGGACGAGCTGCCCGCGGAACTCAACCGCGCCGTCGAGGAGTTCGCCGAGCGGCAGGGCATCGAGTACGAGCGCGACCTGGGCCGCGCGGACGGCTGGAAGCTGGGCGGCTGGGCCTCCTGGCACTCCACCGACCTCGTCGCGATCGACTGCGGCCGCTGCGGCGAGCGGATGACGCACCTGCTGACCGTGGAGAGCGGCGAGGCCCCGGACCTGTCCGTCGGGCGGCACGGGGAGCTGCACGTGTTCGTCTGCCCGGCGGACACGGCGCATCCGGTGGGGCTGGACCTGCAGTAGCGGTCAGGCCACGTGCAGCCGGTAGACCTGGCGGGAGCCTCCCTCGGGCCCGGGGGCGGCGGGCTCGGCCGGGGTGAAGCCCAGCTGCTCGTAGAACACCCGGGCCCCGCTGGTCACCGCGCCGGGGTGGTCCGGCCCGAAGGTCACCACCTCGACGGTGGCCGGGGCACGAACGTGCCGGCGCAGCGCGTCCTCGACGAGGGCGCGGCCGACGCCGGTGCCCCGGGCGTGTTCGGCGACCACCAACCAGTGCAGGTGGTGCAGCGGGGACCGGTTGCCGAACAGCAGGCCACCGAGCACGCCTCGGCCGTCCTCGGCGACCGTGGCCAGGCCCCGGTCGATGTTCCTGCTCACCGCCCGGTGGAAGCCTGGCTCGGCCACCATCGGGCCGAACCAGTGCTCGACCTCGGCGGCCAGGGCGAGGAAGCCCGCCAGGTCGTCGGGGCGGGCGGGGCGTACGGTCATCCGCCCGCGTTCGGCAGATCCGTCGGCCTGGACGGCCAGCGCGAGTCGACCACGGCCAGCGGGTCCTTGCCGCGGCGCAGCCAGGCCTGCAGGCCTTCGGCCCACTCGCGGTACCAGCCGATCTGCCGCCGGTGCAGCTCGGCCGGCGCGACCTCCCCCACCTCGGCCGGGTAGCGCCCGGCCAGCGCGACGGCCACCCGTACGGCGGCCAGCGCGTCGCTGCCCGCCTCGTGCGCGTCCGTCAGTTCCACCCCGTACACGTCGCACACCCGCTGCAGGGTGCGCGAGCCCTTGCGGTACTTGTCCACGGCCCGGTCGATCACCAGCGCGTCCAGCACCGGCCCGACCGGCCCGCCCAGGCGCTCCGCCAGCGCCGCCAGCCCGTACCGGCGCAGTTCCGCGTCCAGCAGCGACAGGTCGAACGGCGCGTTGAACGCCACCACCGGCCGCCCGGCCGCGATCCGCTCGCAGAGCGCCGCGGCTATCTCCTCCACCGCCTCCTTGGCCGGCCGCCCCTTGCCGCGGGCCAGCTCGTCCCCGATCCCGTGGATCGCCTCCGCCTCGGCGGGAATCGGCATCCCGGGATCGAGCAGCCAGTTGACGGCCTCCACTCGCACGGCGCCGACCGTGTCCACGAGCGCGGCCGTGACGATGCGGTCCACGGCCGGGTCGGTGCCCGTGGTCTCCAGGTCGAAGCCGACCAGTGGCTGCTGCCACCAGCTCATCAGGTGTGTCCTTCCGTCCAACCGCTCGAAACAGCCCCCATCATCACCCGCCCCACCGACAACCCGACCCACCGGGGAGCCGATCACGAGCTCGTCCGCCCCAGGCTGTTCCTCGGGCCTGAGCGAAGGAGCCGACCATGAGCACTGTCCCTGGCCTGCCGGTGCCCCGCACCGGTCCGACGGGATAGTCCTATCGACGGATTACCAATCGACCAGGCCTAGCGCGCCGCCGCCGGCCCGGCCAGGGCGAGCCGGCTGGGCAACAGGCTGGCCGTGACGGCGAGCGCCAGGCAGACGGCCGCGCCCGCGCCGAGCGGCAGCCAGGGCAGGTTGAGCCCGACGCTCGTCTGCCCGGCCAGGATGCGGTGGTTGAGCAGCGCCGTGGTGCCGTACTGGGTGAGCGCGGTGACGGCGAGGGCGAGCGCGGCGGCCGTGGCGACGACCAGGACGGCCTCCAGCGCGACCATCTGCAGCACCTGACGGCGCACCGTCCCGGCCAGCCGCAGCACCGTGAAGTCGCGGCGGCGGTCGGCGGCGCTCATCACCATGGTGTTGACGATGGCGATCAGCGCGTAGAGCAGGGCCGGGCCGAGGATGGCGGTGGTCGCGATCCAGGCGTAGTGGGCGTTCGGGTCGGGCCCGGGGGCGTGGGCGTCGGTGAGCACGCCGCCGAGCCGGTCGGTGGGTTCGGCGCTCAGGTGGACGGCCCCGGGGCGGGCGCCGGGCAGGCGGGCGGAGACGGCCTCGCCGCTGAGCAGGACCTCGTCCAGGCCGAGCTGGGTGCGGTAGACCAGGGCGAGCCGCAGGCTGGTGACGGTGCCGTCGGCCAGCCGCAGGTTGACCTGGTCGCCGAGCTTCCAGCCGTGGCCGCGGACCTGGTCGGTGGAGGCGGCGAGGGTGGCGCCACGCAGCTCGGCGGCGCTGCCCTCGACGGCCGGCAGGGTCCAGGCGGCGGCGAGGTCGCCGTCGACGACGGTGGCGGCGGACGGCACGTTGCCGGCCGAGTCCTCGCCGTGGTCGTCGAAGGCGGGCCGGTCGGCGCCCAGGCCCATGACCACGGTGGAGGTGGTGGCGGTGGCGTGCAGTCCGGGCGTGCCGGCGGTGAGCCGGTGGACGGCGTCGGCGGGCAGCGGCACGGCGCCGGGGCGCAGCACGTACCGGGCGGCCGCGGTGGCCTTGCCCTGGGCGGTCATGGCGTCGGCGAAGGCGGCGGTGGAGCCGACCACGGTGCCGGTGAGCGCGATGGTGAGGAAGGCCGGGGTCGCGGTGGAGACGGTGCGGCGCACGGCGGTGAGCGCGTTCTGCCGGGCCAGCAGCGGGGCGGCGGCGGTCAGGCGGGCCAGCGGCGCGCTGAGCAGCCGGACCAGCGGCGGGACGACGACCGGCGCGAACAGGGCGAGCGCGGTGATGGTGAGCAGGTCGGCGCCGAGCACCCACTGGGAGGCGAGCTGCGGGTCGTCCGGCTGGTCGCCGGGGGCGGGCGGCATGGTGGACGCCGACAGGTAGTAGCCGATGTTGCCGGCCAGGGCGAGCAGCCCGAGCAGTGCGAAGGTCCAGCGCGACTTGGTCATGACCTTGCGGTCGACGGCTGCGTCGCCGAGCGCTTCCACGGCGCGCACCCGTGCGGCCCGCAGCGCGGCCGTGACGGCGCCGAGCAGGGCGACCAGCAGGCCGACGGCGGCGGCCAGCAGCATCGGGCCGACGGCGGGCCGCGCGGTGAATCCTTCGGGGGCGGCGCCGCGGTCCACCAGCCAGGCGGCCAGCGCGGGTGCGCCGGGCAGCGACAGCAGGCAGCCGCTGACGGCCGAGACGAGGGCGACGACGGCGGCCTCGCCGGTGATCAGCCAGACGATCTGCCGGGGCGTGGCGCCGACGGCGCGCAGCATCGCGATCTCCTGGCGGCGCTGGGCGACGGCGAAGGCGAAGGTGCCGGCGACGACGAAGACCGCGACGAAGGCGGCCATCGCGGAGGTGAACTGGAGCACCTTGTGCAGCGAGGGCGCGCCGAGCGGGGAGTCGTCCCCGGCGGTCTCGTTCAGCAGACTGCCGGTGGTGGCGACCAGGGTGACGCCGAGGGTGAGGGCGACGTACGAGCCAGCGAAGGCTGCTTTGCGGCGGCGCAGGCTGGCGGCGGCGACGGGCAGGAGGGTGCCGAGCGAGGTCATGCGACCGTCTCCAGGGCGGTCATCCGCTCGGCGACCTGCTGGGCGGTGGGGTGGGGGATGTCGTCGACGATCCGGCCGTCGGCGAGGAAGAGCACGCGGTCGGCGTAGGAGGCGGCGACCGGGTCGTGGGTGACCATGACGGTGCTCTGGCCCTCGCGGTCCACCAGGTCGCGCAGCAGGGCGAGCACGTCGCGGCTGCTGGAGCTGTCCAGGGCGCCGGTCGGCTCGTCGGCGAACAGCATCCGGGGCCGGGTGATGAGGGCGCGGGCGATGGCGACGCGCTGCTGCTGGCCGCCGGAGAGCTGGGAGGGCAGGTGGCCGGCGCGCTCGCCGAGGCCGACCTGGGCGAGCGCGCGGTGTACCTCGGCGCGGTCGGGGCGACGCCCGGCCAGGCGCAGCGGCAGGCCGACGTTCTGCTCGGCGGTGAGCGAGCCGACCAGGTTGAACGCCTGGAATACGAAGCCGAGTTGCTGCCGGCGCAGGACCGTTAGCTGGGTCTCGTTCAGCCCGGCGAGGTCGGTCCCGTCCAGGGTGACCCGGCCGCTGTCGGGCCGGTCGAGGCCGGCGCCGCACTGCAGCAGCGTGCTCTTGCCGGAGCCGGAGGGCCCCATGACGGCGGTGAAGGTGCCGCGGTCGAAGGCGACGTCCACCCCCCTGAGCGCCCGTACGGCCTCCGGCCCGGCTCCGTAGGTGCGGTGTACGTCTTCGAGGCGCAGTACGGCCCCGCCCTCCCCCGTGATCTTCACGGGGGCTACACCTACCACGATCGAAGTCACGCGGGCCAGCTGACTTGGGCGAATCGTTACTGCATCGGATGAGCCTCCGTCAGCCCTCGGGCCCCGGCGAGGACGTCGGCCTCCGGGCCGGTGTCCTCGCCGCCGGCTCCCGGAGCATGAGGACGTCGATCGGGTCCTCGTGGACGACGGTGAAGCCGTGCCGCTCGTACAGCCGCTGGGCGGCGCTGCCCTGGAGGACGACGAGACGCACCGGCTCCCCGGCGGCGTCGGCATCGGCGAGGAGGTGGCGCAGCACGGCGGTGCCGAGGCCCCGGCCCTGGAGGTGCGGGGCCAGGTAGAACAGCTCCAGGTGGCGCCCGCCCCGCTCGTCGGGGCGGACCGTGACGGAGCCCGCGAACGCCCCCTCGACCAGCAGCACGGAGGTGTACCGGGTGGAGAAGGCGTCCCGCACCCGCCGGCGGGAGCGGTCCGGGTCCCAGCGGCCGAGGCGTTCCAGATCGGCGCGCATGACCTGGTCCTTAAGGTCGCTGATCGGTTCGAGGTCCTTGAAGGCGGCGGGTTCCAGGGTCCAGGCGGGGAGGCTGTTCACGCCGCGTAGTGTTCCACCGCGGCGAGGCTCCGATTAGCGGTTTTCTCAGGATACGGGCCGGGAGTCCGCCCAGACACCCTCGAACTCCTCGCGGTAGACCTCCAGCAGCCCCGGCTCGGTGCCGCCCGGCTGCTGGCCGGCGCCGCCGCGCAGGATCAGCGCCGGGGACTCCATGCCCCGGGAGCGGCGCAGGTAGGGCTGGATGACGCCGACGTCGCGGCTCTGCCGGCGGCCGCCGACCTGGCCGGTCGGGCGGGGGCCCTCGACCAGGTAGGCGGTGAAGCGCGGGGTCTCGTCGAAGACCCGGATCTCGAAGCCGCCCTGGTCGCGCAGCCGGGCCCGGACCCGGCGCACGTGCATGATGTTCATCTCGATCGAGCGGGACAACTCGCTGCGGGAGAGCCCGAGTTCGCGTTCGCGGCGGCGCACCGCGCTGCTCGCCGGGTTGAGGAAGAGCAACCGGACCCGGCAACCCTCGCCGGCGAGGCGCACCAGGCGCTTGCCGGTGTAGTTCTGGCAGAGCATGCCGAGGCCGATGCCGAGCGCGTCGAGCCGCCGGGCGCCGTCGAGCAGGTCCTCCACCGGCAGGTCTCGCTGCAGCCGGACCCGGTCGGCGTGCACCGCGACCACGTCCGCGTACCGCCCGGCGACCAGGGACTCCACCACGTCGGCGGGCACCCCGCCCGCGCCACCGTCCAGGACGGCGAGCAGCCGGGCCGCGGCGCGCTCGGTCTGGGCCAGCACGGTCTGGGTGAGCACCCGGTTGCGGGAGACCACGTGCCGGGCCACTTCCAGCTCGTCCAGTGCGAGTTCGATCTCGCGCCGGTCGGCGAGGTACGGCTCGAAGCAGGGCCAGTGCTGGACCATCAGCTCGCGCAGCTGGGGCAGGGTGAGGAAGACCAGCGGGTCGTCGTCGGCCGGGTCGAGCAGGTAGCCCTTGCGGCGGCTGACCTCGCGCACGGCGCCGGCGCGGTGGGCCCACTCCTCGCCGGCCGGTCCGGCGGCGGCGGTGACCCAGTCCTCGCCGTGGGCGGGGGCGTAGATGGGGTGCAGCACCTCGTCGACCAGGGAGCGCAGCCGCTGTTCGACCAGGTTGAGCCAGACGTAGGCGCGGCCGGACAGCCGCACCCGCTGGTAGGCGTCCTCCCACTCGCCGGCCGACCAGGCGAGCGCGGGGACCTCGACCGGGCCGCCCTGCGCGGGCACCAGGGCGCGGCCGGTCAGGGTGGGGCGCATGACCATCGTGGGCGCCTCGCTGCGGGCACCGCCCCGGTCGGGGCCGTCGGGCCCGGGGCCACGGCCGCCGGCGGGGAACACCATGCGCCACCTCATCTGGTTGCTGCGGCTGACCCCCGCGGGCGCGGGGACCGTTGACGGACTGTCGAGAGTCCGCCGGGGCGGCCGGACGATCAAGGGTACTGCCCGCCGCGAGCCTCCCGCAGCCGGTTGCCCGAGGGCCCCTCCCGTACCACCGGCCCCTTTCTTCACAAGATTGGCCGCTGGACACCCGTTCGGGCGAACCCCGGCGCTATCTCCCGGCCGCCGGGGGAGGGCTCGGGGAGTATGCGGGCTGTGCGTTGCGTCACGGCGCGCGAGCGTCGCACATGCCCGGCCGCCCGACCGGGAAGAGCGTCCGGGTCCGGGCAGATTTTCGTATACGTCAGTTTCGGTCGGCAGCAAGGAAGTTGATGACTCATGCAGGTCTGGCCCGGTAAGCCCTACCCCCTCGGCGCCACCTACGACGGGGCCGGCACCAACTTCGCGGTGTTCTCGGAGAGCGCCGACCGGATCGAGCTGTGCCTGATCGACGAGGACGGCTCGGAGACCGCCGTCGAACTGCGCGAGACGGACGCCTTCGTCCGCCACGCCTACCTCCCGGGCGTCCAGCCCGGCCAGCGCTACGGCTTCCGCGTGCACGGCCCGTACAACCCGGGCCTCGGCCAGCGGCACAACAGCGCCAAACTGCTGCTGGACCCGTACGCCAAAGCGATGAGCGGGCACATCGACTGGGACGAGTCGGTCTACGGCTACCACTTCGGCGCCCCCGAGCGCCGCAACGACCTCGACTCCGCCCCGCACACCATGCACTCGGTGGTGATCAACCCGTACTTCGACTGGGGCACCGACCACCCGCCGCGCACCGACTACCACCGCACCGTCATCTACGAGGCCCACGTGAAGGGCCTCACCCAGCTGCACCCGGGCATCCCCGAGGAGATCCGCGGCACCTACGCGGGGCTGGCCCACCCGGCGGTGATCGAGCACCTGGCCAAGCTCGGCATCACCGCCATCGAGCTGATGCCGGTGCACCAGTTCGTCCGCGACCACCGGCTGCGCGACCTCGGCCTGTCGAACTACTGGGGCTACAACACGATCGGCTTCTTCGCCCCGCACTCCTCCTACTCCTCCACCGGCGACCGCGGCCACCAGGTGCAGGAGTTCAAGTCCATGGTCAAGGCGCTGCACGCGGCCGGGATCGAGGTCATCCTCGACGTCGTCTACAACCACACCGCCGAGGGCAACCACCTCGGGCCGACGCTGTCGCTGCGCGGCCTGGACAACGTCTCCTACTACCGCCTCGCCCGGGACCAGCGCTTCTACGAGGACACCACCGGCACCGGCAACAGCCTGCTGATGCGCAGCCCGCACGTGCTCCAGCTGATCATGGACTCGCTGCGCTACTGGGTCACCGAGATGCACGTGGACGGCTTCCGCTTCGACCTCGCCGCCACCCTGGCCCGGCAGTTCCACGAGGTCGACCGGCTCTCCTCCTTCTTCGACCTGGTCCAGCAGGATCCGGTGGTCTCCCAGGCCAAGCTGATCGCCGAGCCCTGGGACCTCGGCGAGGGCGGCTACCAGGTCGGCAACTTCCCGCCGCTGTGGACGGAGTGGAACGGCATGTACCGGGACACCGTGCGCGACCTGTGGCGCGGCGAGAACGCGACCCTCGCCGAGTTCGGCTCCCGGCTCACCGGCTCCTCCGACCTCTACCAGGACGACGGCCGCCGCCCGATCGCCTCCATCAACTTCGTGACCTGCCACGACGGCTTCACCCTGCGCGACCTGGTCTCGTACAACGAGAAGCACAACCAGGCCAACTGCGAGGACAACCGGGACGGCGAGTCCTTCAACCGCTCCTGGAACTGCGGCGTCGAGGGCCCCAGCACCGACCCGGCCGTCGAGGACCTGCGCGCCCGCCAGCAGCGCAACCTCATCGCCACCCTGATGCTCTCCCAGGGCGTGCCGATGCTCTCCCACGGCGACGAACTCGGCCGCACCCAGCTGGGCAACAACAACACCTACTGCCAGGACAACGAGCTCACCTGGGTGCACTGGCCCGAGGACGACGGGCCGCAGGCGCGACTGCTGGAGTTCACCCAGGGGATGATCTGGCTGCGCCGCGACCACCCGGTGTTCCGGCGGCGGCGGTTCTTCCACGGGCGGCCGGTGTCCGCCTCCGGCGGGTACGACGACCTCACCGACATCGCCTGGTTCACCCCGGGCGGGGAGGAGATGACCAAGCGCAACTGGGGCGCCAGCTACGCCAAGTCCCTGACCGTGTTCCTGAACGGCTACGCCATCTCCGAACCGGACCGGCGCGGCGGGCGGATCGTCGACGACTCCTTCCTGCTGATGTTCAACGCCCACTTCGAACCGCTGGAGTTCACCGTGCCCGCCGACCACGGGCAGGAGTGGCAGGTCGTGGTCGACACCGCGCAGCCCCGGCTGCCCGCCCCCGGCACGGGGGCGAGAGTCAAGGCCGGGGACGCCCTCTGGCTCACCGACCGCTCGCTGATGGTGCTGCAGCGGCCGGCTTAGGGCCTGCCCCGGCATCGCCCCGCAGGCGGGAGTTCGAAGACGGGCGCCTGGAGGCTCACGCTCACCTGTTCGGGCCAGCAGCGGGTCTTGGCGGTGGGTCGGGCCGGGTACCTATGGACACATGACCTCCGCCGCCGAGCCCGCGCAGCCCCGCCCGGCCGCCACCGTCCCCACGTCCTCGTACCGCCTCCAGCTCCAGCCCGGCTTCACCCTGCGTGACGCCACCGCCGCCGTGCCCTACCTGGCCGCCCTCGGCGTCTCCCACCTGCACCTGTCCCCGCTGCTGGAGGCCGCCCCCGGCTCCGCCCACGGCTACGACACCGTCGACCACACCCGGATCAGCGAGCAGCTCGGCGGCGAGCCGGCGCTGCGCGCCCTGGCCGCCGAGGCGCACCGGCACGGGCTGCGGCTGATCGCCGACGTGGTGCCCAACCACATGGCCGTGCCCGTCCCCGAGCGGCTCAACGGGCCGCTCTGGCAGGTGCTGCGGGACGGGCCCGACTCGCCGTACGCCCGCTGGTTCGACATCGACTGGACGGCCCAGCCCGGCCCAGCCGACGCCCCCGAGCGCGGCCGGGTGCTGCTGCCGCTGCTGGGCGACCGGCTCGGCGCCGTACTGGACCGGCTGACGGTGGACGGCGAGGTGCTGCGCTACCACGAACACGAGCTGCCGCTGCGGCCGGGCACCTCGGGCCTGCCGCTGCCCGAGCTGCTGGCCCGGCAGTGGTACCGGCTCGCCTGGTGGCGGCTGGCCCGCACCGAGCTCAACTACCGGCGCTTCTTCACCGTCAACGAGCTGATCGCCGTCCGGGTCGAGGAGCCCGAGGTGTTCGCCGCCACCCACGCGGTGCTGCTGCGGCTGCACGCTGACGGGATCCTGGACGGCTTCCGGATCGACCACCCGGACGGGCTCGCCGATCCACGCGGCTACCTGCGCCGCCTGGCCGAGGCCACCGGCGGGGCGTACACCGTGGTCGAGAAGATCCTCACCGGCGAGGAGCGGCTGCCCGAGGACTGGCCGGTGGCCGGCACCACCGGCTACGACGCGCTGCGCCGGATCGACGGCGTGCTCACCGACCACGCGGGCGCCTGCCTGCTGGCCGGGGCGTACGAGTCCTTCCTGCACGGCGGTCCGATCCGCGACCTGTGCCAGGACCCCCACCCGGCGATCGCTGCCGCCCGGCTCGGACGGGCCGACATGACCGGGCCGGGCGGCGAGCTGGCCGCCGAGGTCGAGCGGCTGGTGCGGATCGCGCTGCGGGTCGGCGCCGCCGAACCCGCGCACGCCGACCACGCACCCTGGCAGCTGCGCGCGGCACTGCGGCGGCTGCTCACCGACTACCCGGTGTACCGGCCGTACGCGCGGCCCGGGGAGCCCGCCTTCGACGACCCGCTGCAGACGGCCGGCGCCGACGACCCGACCGAGCGCCTGGTGGCCGCGCTGGCCCTCGGCGAGCTGGGGCGCGGCCCGGACAAGGACGAGTTCTGCGCGCGCTTCGCGCAGACCGCCGCCGCGGTGGCCGCCAAGGGCGTCGAGGACACCGCCTTCTACCGCTGGAACGCGCTGCCCGGCCTCAACGAGGTCGGCGGCGAGCCCGCCCGGCCCGGGCTGTACCCGGCCGAGTTCCACGACTGGTGCCGGTACCTGGAACGCACCTGGCCGCACAGCATGACCGTGCTCTCCACCCACGACACCAAGCGCAGCGCCGACGCCCGGGCCCGGCTCGCCGTACTCGCCGAGCAGCCCGCGGCCTGGGCCGCCGAGGCCGCCGCCTGGTCCACCGCCGCCGGGCCCGGCTTCGACCGCGATGCCGACTGGCTGCTCTGGCACACCCTGGTCGCCGCCTGGCCGATCACCCCGGACCGGCTGGTCGCCGCCCTGCTCAAGGCCGCCCGCGAGGCCAAGCTGCACACCTCCTGGACCGCCCCCGACCCGCACTACGAACAGGCGCTGGAGGAGCGGGCCCGCGCCGTCTACCGCAACCCCGGGCTGCTCCCCCGGATCGAGGGCCGGGTGCACGCGCTCGCCCCGTACGCCCGCGCCAACACCCTGGCCGCGGCACTGCTGCACCTGACCGTCCCGGGCGTTCCCGACCTCTACCAGGGCAGCGAGGAGCCGCTCTACACCCTGGTGGACCCGGACAACCGGGGCGTGGTCGACCTCGGCGCGCTCGCAGTGCGGCTCACCGACTCGGCCACCGCGCGCCCCGGCGACCTCGCCCGGGAGAAGCTGCACCTGACCACCACCGCCCTGCACCTGCGCCGCTCCCGCCCGCTCGGCGCCTACCGCCCGCTGACTGCCGTCGACGTCTCCAGCGACCACCTGCTGGCCTTCGCCCGCGGCGAGGACGTGGTCACCGCCGTCACCCGGCTGCCGTACGGGCTGGCGCAGGCGGGCGGCTGGCGGGACACCGTCCTGGAACTGCCCGCCGGCGGGGACTGGACGGACGAGCTGACGCTGCGCGGCTTCCCCGCCGGGGCGGTGCCGGTGGCGGACCTGCTGGCGACCTACCCGGTGGCGCTGCTGACGAGGAGGGGCTGAGCATGCCGCGCTATGAGGTGTGGGCGCCGTACGCGGCCTCCCGCGTCGCCGTCCGAGTCGACGGGTCCGACCACGCGCTGGCCCGCTGCCCGGACCGGGACGGCTGGTGGTCCGGCGAGGCCCCCGAGGGCGACTACGCCTTCCGGCTGGACGACGGCCCGCCGCTGCCCGACCCGCGCTCCCGCCGGCAGCCGCACGGCCCTGACGGCCCGAGCCGCGCGGTGGACCACACGGCCTTCCGCTGGTCGCAGACCGGCTGGCACGGCCGCCCGCTGCCCGGCGCGGTGCTGTACGAGCTGCACATCGGCACCTTCACGGCCCGCGGCACCTTCGACGCCGCCACCGAACACCTGGACCACCTGGTCGAGTTGGGCGTGGACTTCGTCGAGCTGATGCCGGTCTGCCCGTTCCCCGGCAAGCACGGCTGGGGCTACGACGGGGTCTCGCTGTGGGCCGTCCACGAGCCCTACGGCGGACCCGAGGGGCTCAAGCGTTTCGTGGACGCCGCGCACCGCAAGGGCCTCGGGGTGGTGCTGGACGTGGTGCACAACCACCTCGGCCCGTCCGGCAACCACCTGCCCTCCTTCGGGCCGTACTTCACCGACCGGCACCACACCCCGTGGGGCTCGGCCGTCAACCTGGACGCCCCCGGCTCGGACGAGGTGCGCCGCTACCTGATCGACAGCGCGCTGGCCTGGCTGCGCGACTACCGGATCGACGGGCTGCGGCTGGACGCCGTGCACGCCCTCGCGGACGACCGGGCCGTCCACTTCCTGGAAGAACTCTCCTACGAGGTCGAGAGGTTGGCGGTGGCCGTGAACCGGCCGCTGTTCCTGGTCGCCGAGTCCGATCTCAACACCCCGCGCACCACCGCCGCCCGCGAGGCCGGCGGCCAGGGCCTCACCGCGCAGTGGAGCGACGACTTCCACCACGCGCTGCACTGCGCGCTCACCGGCGAATCCCAGGGCTACTACGGGGACTTCGCGCGCGCGCCGCTCGCCGCCGTCGCCAGGACGCTGCAGCGCGGCTACTTCCACGACGGCACCTGGTCCTCCTTCCGGGGGCGCAGCCACGGGCGGCCGTTCCCGCCGGGCAGCGGCCACCGGCTGTTGGGCTACCTGCAGACCCACGACCAGGTCGGCAACCGGGCGCTCGGCGACCGCATCTCCACCACCCTGCCCGCCGGCCGACTCGCCTGCGGCGCCGCACTCGTGCTCACCTCGCCGTTCACCCCGATGCTGTTCATGGGCGAGGAGTGGGCCGCCTCGACCCCCTGGCAGTACTTCACCGACCACACCGACCCCGGCCTGGCGGACGCCGTCCGGCAGGGCCGGCGGCGGGAGTTCGCCGAGCACGGCTGGGCCGCCGAGGCCGTCCCGGACCCGCAGGAGCCGGCGACCGTGCTGCGCTCCGTACTTGACTGGACCGAGCCCCGGCGCACGCCGCACGCCGAACTCCTGGACTGGTACCGGCGGCTGCTGAGGCTGCGGCGCGAGCGGCCGGAGCTGTCCGACCCGGACCTCGGCGCGGTGCGGGTCGACTTCGACGAAGCGGCCGGCTGGCTGGTGGTGCACCGGGGGCCGTACCGGGTGGCGGTCAACCTCGGCACGGCCGAGGCCGCGCTGCCGTTGGGGGCCGCCGGGCGGGAGGTGGCGGCGGCCTTCGGAGCGGCCGTGCTGGAGGGGACGGCGGTGCGGCTGGCGGCGGACTCGGTGGCGGTCGTCGCCGTGTAGGTCACCAGAGGAAGGTGCCGATCCGCTCGCGCAGCGCGGGCGCGTCCAGGCCGTAGGCGGTCAGGTGCTCCGCCATCGAGCCGTAGTGCCGGTGCTCCTCGCGCGGCACGCCCAGGGCCAGCACCCGGTGCGGCCGGTCGGCCAGCGCCGCGTGCGCCTCGTTCGCCGAGGTGCCCGCCAGGTACGGCTCCACCAGCACCACGTCCGCCCGCTCGCCGACCGCGGCGCGCAGCGTCTCGGCGTCGAAGGGACGCACCGTGGCCGCGTACAGCACCGTGGTGTCCAGGCCCTCGGTGGCGGCCAGCACCGCGTCCAGCATCGGGCCGACGGCGAGCACCACACCGCGCGAGCCGGTGCGCACCGTGCCGAAGCGGCCCGGCTCGACCGCGACGGGGGCGGCGTTCTGGTGGTTGGAGAGCCGGACGTACACATTGCGGTCACCGTCCGCGACGGCGTGCTCCAGCAGCTGCTCGGCCTCGTCCGGGTGGCCGGGAACGTGCACCGTCCAGTCCGGCAGGGTGTCCAGCAGGGCGACGTCGCCCGGGGACATGTGGGTGCGGCCGGCCGCCGGGTTGTCGTAGGAGCCGCCCGCGCTGACCAGCACGGCGCCGACGCCCTGGTGGACCAGGCTCAACTTGAGCTGCTCGAAGGGCCGTTCGACCAGGAAGCTGGCGAAGGTGTGGGCGATCGGGCGCATCCCGCTGAGTGCCAGGCCGCCGGCCGCGCCGATCAGCAGCTGCTCGCGGATGCCGACGTTGACCACCCGGTCGGGGTGGCGCCGGTGGGCCGGCTCGAAGGCGGCGGCGGTGATGTCGGCCAGCACGACGGCCAGTCGGGGGTCCTCGTCCAGCAGGCGGGAGGTGACGGCGACGAAGCGCTCGCGCATGGTGTCCATCGGGGAAGTGCCTTTCGGTGTCGGCCTGTCGGGGGCGTTCGGGGTGGTGCGCTTTCGGGGCGGTGCTCTCGCGGTGGCGCTCGCCCGGGGTGGCGCTCAGGAGTACTTCGGCTCCACCCGGGCGACCACCACGTGCGGGCGGCCCGGGTGCTCGGCGGTGTAGGCGCGGTACAGCGCCTCGTGGTCGCGGCCGTCCACCGTCGCGGTGGACCAGCCCTCGGCCGCGAACCGCTGGGCGATCCCGCCCTGCCAGCCGTGGGTGGCCGAGGAGTTGTCGATCACCACCACCTGCAGCCGGTCCAGCCCGTACGCGCCGGCGAAGGCCACCGCCTCGTGGTTGGAGCCCTCGTCGAACTCGGCGTCACCGACCAGCACCCACACCGCCGGATCGGTCAGCCCCTGCGCCCGCAGCCCGAGCGCGGTGCCGACGGCCAGCGGCAGGCCGTGGCCGAGCGAGCCGGAGGAGATCTCCACCCCGGGCAGCAGCGTGCGGTCCGGGTGGTAGCCCAGCGGCGAGTCGTAGCCGCCGAAGCCCGGCAGCACGGCCGGGTCGACGAAGCCCTTGGCGGCCAGCACCGCGTAGTAGGCCATCGGGCCGTGCCCCTTGGAGAGCAGGAAGCGGTCGCGGTCCTGCGCCTCGGCGGTGTCCGGGGAGACCCGCAGCACCCGGTCGTACAGCACCCAGAGCGCGTCCAGCGTGGAGGTGGCGGCGACGTCGTGCTTCTCGTCGCCGGTCATCAGCGCCATCAGGGGCTGGAGGTCCTCGAAACCGGCCCGGCCGGCGGCTTCCGTGCTTGTCCTCGTCGTCATGCCCCGATCGTGCAACTTCAAGCGAACTTTAAGTCAAGTGACTACACCGAGCACCCGTGACGGCGCACTCCGACGACGCCCGCGCCCCGGTCCGCGCTCGGGCGACCTGCTCACCATCGGCCGACTCTCCGCCCGCAGCGGCCTCGCCCACTCCGCGCTGCGCTACTACGAGAGCCTCGGCCTGATCCAGGCCACCCGCACCAGCGGCGGCCAGCGCCGCTACTCCCGCGGCGTGCTGCGCCGGATCGCCTTCGTGCACGCCGCCCAGCGGGTCGGCCTCTCCCTGGACGAGGCCCGCGAGGCCCTCGACCGCCTGCCCGAGCGCCCCGCCCCCAGCGGCTCCGAGTGGGACCGGGTCGCCACCGCCCGGCAGGACCGGATCGACGAGCAGATCGCCGAACTCGAACGGCTCAAGGCCAGGCTCACCGGCTGCATCGGCTGCGGCTGCCTCTCGCTGACCCGCTGCGCCCTGCACAACGCCGACGACCGGCTCGGCCAGGCCGGCCCCGGCGCCCACTACCTGCGCACCCACGACCCGGCCGACGAACTCGAAGGCGGGCGCTGAAAGGGCGGGCGCCGAAACCCTTCGCCGCCCGGCTGTCGGTCTGCCTACCGTACGGCCATGCTGCCTGTGGTGGAGACGGACGAGCAGTGGGACGCGGTCGTCCACGAGGAATCGGTGATGCGCCCCGGCACCGCGCGCTGCTGCACACCGAGTTCATGCGCGAACACCTGATCACCGACCCGGCCGCCGGGTGGCGCCTCACCGGCCTGCTCGACTTCGAGCCCGCCATGATCGGCGACCCGGCCTACGACCTGGTCGCCGTCGGCCTGTTCACCACCCGCGCGGACCCGCACCTGCTCGGGCAACTGCTGGGCGCGTACGGCCGCGCCTTCGAGCCCCGGCTGGCTGATGGCGTACACGCTGCTGCACGTGTACAGCAATCTTCCTTGGATACCTGCGGGAGTTGAAGCCGTCGGCACGGACCCTGGACGACCTCGCCGAGGAGTGGTTCGGGGTTGCCTAAGGCCTCGGATCCGTGCGCAGCAGGCCGTAGACCACCCCGTCGCGCCACTCACCAGCGCGGAATGTCACCGCGCGGTGGACGCCTTCCCGGGTGAAGCCGACCTTCTCCAGGGCGCGCTGCTCGGCGAGGTTGTCGACGTCGGTGTCCGCCTCCACCCGCATCACCGGCGTATGGGTGAACAGGTACTCCACCAGCAGGCGCTGGGCCTGGGTGCCGATTCCCCGACCGCGCGCCTGCGGCGCCAGCTGGATGCCGATGTTCCAGTACGGCGCGGTCGGCAGCATGCCCTTCCGTCTGGCCGCGACGAAGCCGCAGAACTCGTCGCGGACGACGACCGCGAAGATCGACTGGTCGTCCCCGATCAGCCCGTGCTCGGCCCACCGGCGTCGGAACCGCTCGGGATCCCGCCAGCCGTACCACTGGAACTCGCCCACCGCGTCCGGATCGTTGATCAGGCGGCCGAAGGCGGGGAGGTCGGCTTCGGCTATCGGACGCAGGGAGACCGTTTCATCGCTCATGCAGGCGCCAACGGCCTGGCCGTCGCAACGGTTCCTCAGCTTGACGTTTGCCCCGTCGCCGCGATCTCGGCGAGGTGGGCTTCGAGCGTGGACTCGACCCGAACGCGGGACAAGAGGCCCAATGCCACATCTACGGGCGCACGGACGGGGAGACTCATAGACAGCGGCCGGTCTCTCGCACCTCGTTACTCGACATCTCGAAGCGTGGAGAACGGCCGCCTCACCTGCCCCCGGATCCTGCACGTCTCAGCAGGTCGGGTGACGTGCGAGGTCGAACGGAAAGCCAAGAACTCCGGCACCGTGGACGGTCGGTCAGGGGCGGGGTCGTGGTGTGGGGTCCGCCTGCTGGTAGAGCGTCACCAGCACGCCGTGCACGGGCTCGCCCGGCGAGTCCTCCTCCGTCTCGTCGACGAGTTCGGCCAGGGCCTCGGCCAGTCGGGCGGCCTTGGCCGGGCTGAGCCGGAGGTGGCGCAGGGTCAGGGTGTGCTCGACGGGGGAGCGGTCCACTTCCTGGGCGACGGCGCCGAGCAGGGCGGCGATGCCCTCGGCCTGCGGCTCGGCGACGAGGAGGCGCTCCGCGGTCCGCCGGTAGTACTGCTCGGTGCCGCCGCGGACCTGTCGGGTCCCGGCCTCCTGGACGAGTCCGGCCTCGCGCAGCACCTTGAGGTGGTGGGAGACGCTGCCCTTGTTCACTCCCAGCTGTGCGGCCAGCTTGCTGATCGTCGACGGGCGGCCGCTCAGGGCGAAGAGCAGTCGCTGGCGCAGGGGGTGGGCGAGTGCGGAGTGCTGCAGGGGCGTGCTGATCCGCTGGGCGTCGTCTGCTGAGTGCTGGGTCACGGAATCAAGTGTTAAGTCTGCTTGACGCTATGGCAAGCCGCTGGTCTACTCCCTGCCATGACCGCCATCACCGCGATACCCGCGCTGGACACCGCCGCCACCACCTCCGTCGTCGAGTCGGTCGCCGGCCTGGTCGCCGAGAACTACGTCTTCCCCGATGCCGCCCTGCAGCTGGCGGCCTTGCTGCGGCGCCGCAGCGCCAACGGCGCCTACCCGGCCGGAACCGCCGAGGAACTGGCCGCGGCCGTCACCGCCGATCTGCGGTCCGTCAACGGCGACCTCCACCTGGCCCTCAAGTACCACGCGGAGCCCGTGCCGCCGCACCAGGGCGCCGCGGCACTCGCCATGATGCGCCGGAAGTTCGACGACTCCCTGGGCGGCGTCCCCCGTGTGGAACTCCTCGACGGCGGCGTCGCGCTCCTGGAGATCGCACCGCACATGTTCCCGCTGGACTGGGCGGCGCAGCCGCTGACCGCGGCACTCTCCCTGGTGGCCCCGGCCCGCGCCCTCATCATCGACCTGCGCCGCAACACCGGTGGCGACCCCGACACGGTCGCCTTCATCTGCGGCTACCTGATCGACGGCCGCACCCACCTCCACACCCTGCTCTCGCGCCAGGGGGAGGTGGCCGAGCAGTACTGGACGCCCTCGTTCGTACCGGGCGCCCGCTTCGGCGGCAGCAAGCCGCTCTATGTGCTCACCGGCCGGGAGACGTTCTCCGCGGGCGAGGAACTCGCCTACGACCTGCAGCAGTTGGGGCGCGCCGAGGTCGTCGGGGAGACCACCCGCGGCGGTGCCCACCCGCGCGAGGGCTGGACGGTGCACCCGCACCTGGAGCTCTCCGTACCGATCGCCCGCGCCGTCAACGCCGTCTCGGGCACCAACTGGGAGGGGACGGGCGTGCGCCCCGACGTGCCGTGCGACGCCGGGGACGCGCTCGACCGCGCGCTCGCCCTGGCCACGGCCCGCCTGGCCTAGGCACGCTCGGTCCAGGGCTGTCCGGCGGGTCGCGTGGCGACGTGACCACGTGGTGGGCGTGATCCACAGAGTCGAAGAACTTCTGGACATCGAGGTCGATGACCCAGTCCTTCTTCCAGCACCGCTGCCGGCACCGCTCAACCGCCTGCAGAGCGGACCGCTTCGGCCGGTATCCGTAGGAATCGTCATGGAAGATCGACTCCGTCCGGGGTTCCAGCGCAAGAGCGACCACCGTCTGCGCGATGCGGTCAGCCACGGTGGGGACGCCCAGCATCCTCTTCCCACCCGGCTTCGGGATCTCTACCGCCCTCACCGGCGGCGGGAAGTAGGTGCCCGAAGACATCCGGTTCCAGATCTTGTACAGGGTGCCCCGCAGATCCTTCTCGAAGTCCTCGATCGAGCAGCCGTCTACTCCCTCCGCACCCTTGTTCGCCTTGACCCTCTCGTATGCCTCCCACACCAGTCTCTTCGGAACATCGAACGGCTTGTCCTGCGGACCTGACATGCCCACCCGCTTCCTCCCGGAGCACTTCCGGTTGTTCGCGCGAACAGATCACCAATGAGCCGGCCCCTTCGCTCCACCCCGATTACCAGGGCTTCAGCGCTACTACGGGCCGGTCCGCCAGCGGGTGCCGCCTCGGTGCTCAGCGCCTCGCGGTTTCCGCCGCCCGGCGCGCTCCCTCTCGCCTGTCTCGCGCCTTCGACGCGCAACGGCCGTATCGGCACTCGCCTTCCCACGTTCCGTGCAGAAGCCGCAGACCGGACTCGCGCCCCTTCTGCGCTCGTGGCGCACTTAAACGACAAGCTCAGATCGCTGCGGGTCGGGGATCGGTGCGCAGCAAGCTGTAGAGCACCACGTCGCGCCATTCACCGGCCCGGAAGGTCTGCGCCCGCTGCACGCCCTCGCGGGTGAATCCGACCTTCTCCAGGACGCGTTGTTCGGCGCCATTGGTCGACTCGGTCTCCGCCTCCAGCCGCATCACCGGCGAATGCGCGAACAGGTAGTCGACGAACAGCCGGTGGGCCCGGGTGCCGATGCCGCGCCCCCTGTCCTCCGGCAGGAGCTGGGCGCCCATGCTCCAGTGCCAGGCGGTGGGGGTCGCCGTTTCCCGCATGGCCGCGGCATAGCCGCAGAACGCACCGTCGACGGTGATCGCGAGGGTCCACTGTTCGTCCGTGAGCAGCCCGCTCTCGGCCCAGACGCGGCGGATCCGGTCCGGCTGCCGCCAGCCGAACCACAGGTGCTCGCCCATGGCTTCGGGATCGTTGAGGAGCTTGAGGAAGTGCGGGAGGTCGGCTTCGGAGATCGGACGCAAGGAGATCTTCTGTTCACTCATGCCAACGGAAACGACCGCACCAGCATGACGGTTCCTCATTTCTTCGAAATGGTCGAGAACTTCGTGAAGTCCGCGTCCGATCGCCGTTTACTGCGCCAAATGCCGAACCGTTTACTGCGCCAATCGAATTCCACTGCGCCTCAGCGGGAAATCGACCGCGCCAGCCGGAACCCCACGCTCGCCTCCCGCGCCGACCGATCCACCGCTGACCGGCCTGCCCCCTGGCGCCCGCGCGACCCCCGGCCCGAGGATGAGACCCGCCCTAACGACGCGCCAGAGGCGACGGTGGCGCGCATGGCAGACATCAAGTGAGACGCTGCTCGCCTACGACGAGGAGGCCCGCAGCTACACCTACAGCCTCCCCGACGACACCTTCCACTTCGACGACTACCGGGCCGTCCTCCGGGTCAGCCCGGTCACCGAGCTGGACGCCAGCTTCGTGAAGTGGAGCGTCACCTACGACATCGAGCCCGAGCACCGCAAGGAGTCCGCCGACCGCGTGCACGGCGTCTTCACCTCCGGCCTCGTCGCCCTGCGCGAGCACTTCGCGAACTGACGGCGGGGACGCTCCCGAGGGGCACCAGGACGCCCCTCAGAAGTCCGCCGCGCACCGCTTCGCCCCTTGCAGCTCGGCCCCTTCAAGGGGAGTCTGCCGGTCGGGCGCGTTGACGGAGGGCGAGCAACCTCCAGCCCGGCCCTAGCCCCTCTGAACGACCAGCAGGAACCAACCTGCCGCCGAGACGGCCGCAGCCGACCATCCGAGCACGGCAGCGGTACGGCCACACTCGGGCCCGCGGGCCCGCTGGAAGGCGGCGATCATCGCGGTGATCGCCGCGACCGGCACGGACAGGCAGGTCAGGAACCAGGCCCAGCCGCCGAACACCAACACCGCGAAGAAGGCCAGGACGGTCAGCGGCACCCACACCGCCGCAACCGCGAACCCGGCCGCGGCGCAGGCGACCCGAAAGCGATCCCGCCGACGAAGACAGGCCGGTACGGCGCATGCGACGGCGGAGACCAGCCCGACCGAGTGGTGGACGTACGGCCAACCGATGCCGAACACCGGCCCGATGAGGACGAGCGGCGGCAGGAACACGGCGACCGCCACACCGGCCAGCCACCGGGCACTCGCAGGCACAACAGTCATGATCCCCCCCTGCGTTCATTCATTTGAACGCGTTCAAACCTAGCACGCAGGAGGCAGGCGCCATCAGCTGGACGCGTCGTGTGCGATCGCCGCGAGCACGCGCCGACGCACGGCGGCGGAGGCTTCGGGCAGCCAGGGGGCCAACTCGGCCTCGAAGCGGCGCCGTTCGGCGCGGAGGAGCCGCGCGATGCGACTGGGAGAGCAGTGCATGAACCACCAGTCCCGGATGCGGTCGATCACGCGGGCTCCCCGGTCGGGTTCGCCCAGCTGATGCGCACCTCGTTCTCGCCGACGGGGAGGACGAGGGCGGGGTTCGCGGCGAGGTGGCGGATGACGTCGCGCTCGGCGCAGGGGCCGGTGAAGCGGCGCTCCAGGATCTGGAGCTGGGAGCGAGGCATCGGGAGGAAGCGGACCGAGTCCCAGATCGCTTCGAGCGTCGAGGCGTCGAGAACACGGATGGCCGACGACTTGACGCCGGGGATCTCCACGAGGATGTCGTGATCGGCCCTCACGCGGCCACCTCGCCCCAGACGATCTTGCCCACGGGCCGGCGCGGGCAGCAGCCCCAACGCTTGGTGAGCGAGTCGACGAGTCGGAGGCCGCGCCCGGTCTCGCCGTCGAGACCGGGCGCGGCGAGGACGGGCCTGCGGTCACCCCGGGAGTCGTGGACCTCGATGCGGAGACGGGCGAGGTCGACGTCGAGCGCGAAGTAGATGAGACGGCCGACCGGCGTCCCGTGCAGGACGGCGTTGGTGACGAGTTCGGTGGCGACCACGAGACCGGAGTCGAGGAAGCGCTCCCCGTCCGGGACGGAGGACAGGAGGACGGAGACCCGCTGGCGGGCGATCGCGGGGGAACGGCGGCTGCGCGGGAGCCAGGCGGTCGAGGAGTTTCGAGACATGGCGAAGTCACCTTCCAGGGAGAGGGGTTGAAGCCATGCGACGGCCGGACGGAGGCAAAGGAATGCCCGGCGGTAGATCCATCGTGATCACTCAGGCGACCCGAAGGACTACTCCCTGTAGAGTGCTCCGCGATGGCCTCATTGCGCAAGCGCATCTCCGCGCAATTGCGCAGCACCGCAACACTCTTGTGATCACCGAGGGAGGTGGCAGACTGTGACCCGACGTCAACCAAGAGGGAGCGACGAGCGTGGACAGTCCAACCGTGCTGCGCCGTAGGCTCGGCTCCGAGCTGCGACGATTGCGCGAACGGACCGGGCTCCAGGCCAAGTCCGTCGCGGACGAACTCGGATTCAGCGCGACCAAGGTGTCACGGATCGAGTCAGGTCAGACGACGCTGAAGGAATCCGACGTTCGCGCGATGCTCGAACTGTACGGCGTCAGCGACGCAGCCGAACTGCACCAGTTCATCTCACTGACTCGCCGCAGCACTCAGCGCGGCTGGTGGCACGACTACGGCGACACCCTGCCGGACTGGTTCCAGACCTACGTGGGCCTGGAAGCCGACGCCGCGCGGATTCGCTCGCACGAGACGGAGTTGGTCCCCGGGCTCTTTCAGACGCCCGACTACTCCCGCGCGATCTTCCGCGCCTCCCTTGCCGGGCAGGAAGGCGACATAGAGGGCACGATCAGTCGACGGTCGCGACTCAGGATGCAGCGACAAGAGATCCTCCGCCGGCCGAGCCCGCCCGAGATCCATGCAGTTCTCAACGAGGCCGCGCTGAGCCGCCCGGTCGGCGGCCTCAACGTTATGCGCGAGCAGGTCCTACATCTCCTGGCACTCGCCGCGCAGCCGAACATCTCCATTCAGGTGCTGCCTCTCAGCGCTGGTGCTCACGCAGCAATGAGCATGCCGTTTCACATTCTCTCCTTCGCAGACGTGCCAGGTCAGATCGTCTACGTCGAAGCACTGACCAGCAGTCTCTACCTGGAGAGGGAAACCGACATCGCGCGCCACGAGTTCGTCTTCGACCGACTCGCCAAGACGGCGATGAGCCCACAGGAGTCTGCTGCATGGATGAATCAGCTACTGAAGGAGAAATATCGACATGACAGCTGACCTGACATGGCGCAAGAGCAGCTACAGCGGCGGCGAAGGCGGCAACTGCATTGAGGTCGCCAGCGGCTTGCCAGGCACTGTTCCGGTCCGCGACAGCAAGGATCCGCAGGGGCCTGTGCTCGGCTTCAACGTTGAGGCCTGGCAGGCGTTCGTAGCTGACATTCGATCCGGCGAACTCCCGATCGCCCTCTGAACCAGCTCTCCGGGCGGCCCCGCGTGCCACGCGGGGCCGCCCGGCCTGACCGCTCCCCGCCTCGCCGTCTCGAAGGATGCTCAGTCGAGACAGAACTCGTTGCCCTCGATGTCCTGCATCGCGATACACGACTCGTTGACGCCATCGGCACGCAGCACCTGCACGCATACCGCGCCGAGCGCGACCAGTCGTTCGCACTCGGCCTGAAGCGTGGCCAGGCGCTCTTCGCCCACGAGTCCGGTGCCGACCCTCACGTCAAGATGCACCCGATTCTTGACGACCTTGCCCTCGGGAACGCGCTGGAAGTACATCCGCGGGCCCACACCCGAGGGATCCACGCAGGCGAACGCTGCACCCTGACGCTCAGGCGGCAGCGAGCGGTTGAAATCGTCCCAGGTGGCAAACCCCCTCGGTGGCGGCGGTACGACGTACCCCAACACCTCGCACCAAAAGCGGGCGACGCGCTCAGGTTCCGCGCAGTCGAAGGTGACTTGGAACTGCTTGATCGATGCCATCGGGCCACCCTAGCAGGGGGCTCTGTTGCTCATTTCCCGCTGGACATCCGCATGTTGACGTGAGGGTGCGACGTCACAGAGCCGATCCACATGCCCCGAGCATCACTGAGCTTTCGCCGTCTTCGAACGTGCTGGTCGGAGGCTCCGGCGTGGCGACTCTTCGGGGTGCTCGTGCTTGTCGTGGGCCGGAGTCGGCGGTCTTGATCGTCTGCCAGCGGTTGACTTCGGGGTTCGTCAGGTGACTCCTCCCCCGGCTGAAGCCGGGGGCTTCTCGCTAACCCTTCTGGGCGTTGCGACGGACCAGCCCGGCCCGTAGAACGTTGACGGCTCCCACTGTGTCAGGGTGTGCCTCGTGGCCACAGCTAACGCAGTGGAAGGTGTCCTGTGTGGGTCGGTTCTGCGCTGCGACGTGCCCGCAGGGCGGGCAGGTGCGGGAGGTGTTGCGGGGGTCCACGGCGATCACTTCCCGTCCGGCGCTTTCAGCCTTGGCGTGCAGGATCGTCAGGAACACCCCCCCACCCGGCGTCGGAGATCGACTTGTTCAGCCCGGCCTTGGCCGCCGCGCCGTTGGGCAGGAAGGTGCCCGGCTGTTCGGGGTCGGGCTTCGGCGCGGGGGCCTTGACCATGTTGCGGATCTTGAGGTCTTCGTGCGCGATGAAGTCGTGCTCGCGGACGAGGCCGAGGGCGGTCTTGTGGGCGTGGTCGAGGCGTTGACGGCGGACCTTGCGGTGCAGCTTGGCGACCTTCTCAACCGCCCGCTGGTGGTTGGCGGTCCGGTTCTTGGCCTTGCGGCGCGGGAACTGGCTGAGGGCCTGTTGTGCGGCTTCGAGCTTCGCGGCGGCCTTGGCACCGTGGCGCGGGTTGGGGACGAACTCGCCGTTGGAGTCGGCAAGGAAGTTGACTATGCCCATGTCGATGCCGACCACGCTGCCGGTCGCGGGCAGCGGCTCGGGCTCGCTCTGCTCGGCGGTGAGGACGACGTACCCAGCGCTTGCCTTCTCGCTTGACCGAGACGGTCTTGACCTTACCGACCACCAAGCGGTGCCGGTTGACCTTGACGTGCCCGACGCCCTGGAAACGGACGCGGGTCACCGGGTCGTGCGGGGTGGAGTCCCAGCGGCAGCCGTCGCCGTCCTTGGGGAAGTCAACGGTGTCGAACCAGTTCACGCCCCGCAAGCGCGGATAGCCGGGCTTGATCGGCCTGTCCAAGCTGATCAACTCCCTCAAGGGCGTCAGCTCCCGATACCTGCACGCCGAATACACCGGGCACATCAACCGCATCGGGCTCGGCTCCGTCTTCTGGTCCGCCTCCTACTACAGCGGCAGCCCCCCCTGCCGTCCACCGACCGGTGGACCCAAGGTTCAACCGGCCGGTCGTGTCGGGCGCGGCCCCGGCCGACCAAGATCTCGGGTATGAGTCAACTCCCTGTGCGGATAGCGCGTTGGAGCGCCCGGCATGCATGGCGCGCGATCGCCGGCTGGTTCGCGTTTGTCATTCTGTGCTTCAGCGTCGGCGTCGCGATCGGGTCCCATGAAGCAACTACCGAGGACTACCGGGTCGGTGAGGCGGGGCGAGCCGAGGCGATCGCGAGCGCGGGCGGCATGCAGCAGCGGCCGACCGAGCAGATCATCATCCATGCCAGGTCCGGGAGGCTGGACCTGGCCGCCGCCGCAGCGGCAGCGCAGGACGTCACCGAGCGGCTGCGGAAGCTGCCCGAGGTGGACAGCGTGGCAGCTCCGGTCCGATCCAAGGACGGCCAGGTTCTCCGGGTCTCGGTGGTCCTGAAGGGCCCCGAGCTGAACGGGAAGAGGAACGTCGTCCCGGTCCTCGCCCGGACGGCCCAGGTGCAGGGCGGCCACCCGGACCTGGTCGTGGAGGAGACCGGCTCCCCTTCCATCAGCAAGGGCGTCAACGACCAGCGTGGGAAAGACCTCACGCTCTCCGAGCGCATCACCCTGCCGGTCACGCTCATCACCCTGCTGATCGTCTTCGGATCGGTGGTCATGGCCGGTGTGCCGCTGCTGCTTGCGCTCTCCTCGATCGCCGCCGCCCTGGGGCTGTCCATGATCGCGTCCCATGTCCTGCCCGATCCGGGTGTCGGGACCAACATGATCCTGCTCATCGGCCTGGCGGTAGGCGTCGACTACACGCTCTTCTGCCTCAAGCGCGAACGCGAGGAACGGGCCCGCGCCGGGGGGCGGCTCAGCTCCGAGGCCCTGGTGGAGCTGGCAGCGGCGACCGCGGGCCGGGCCATCGTGGTCTCCGGTCTCGCCGTGATCGTCTCCACCGCGACCTTGTATCTGGCCACGGACGTCATCTTCTCCTCGCTGGCGACGGGCACGATCCTGGTCGTGGCGGTCGCCATGGTCAGCTCCCTGACCGTACTTCCCGCACTCCTGGTGAAGGTCGGCCACCGGACCGAGCGCCGTGCGGCCGGCAAGGCCGCCCGCCGGGCGAGCCACGGCATGCCGGTCCGTATGAAGCGCGCGGAGGCCGAGACGGGCCGGGTGTTCGGTGCCCTGCTGAGGCCCGCGCAGAAGCGTCCCGCCATCACGCTGTGCGTGTCGGTGCTGGTCATGTTCGCCCTGGCGGTGCCCGCGCTCGGCCTGAAGCTCGTCGACCCGGGCAAGGACACCTTCTCCCGCGGCATCCCGGCCATGCAGGTCTACGACCGGCTGAACGCGGCCTTCCCGGAGCTCCTGGTCAAGCACGTGGTTGTCGCCCGCTCCACTCCGGACCAAGCCGCCCAGGTGCAGCATGCGCTGGCGGACCTCGGCCGGCGGGCGCAGGCCGACCCGCTGTTCGCCAGGGACACCGAGCCGAGGGTGCGTACGTCGGCCGACGGCCGGATCAGCGTGCTGGAACTGGCCGTCCCGTTCCCCGCACCCTCCGCCGAGGCAATCGAGTCACTCGACCACATCCGTAAGGACTATCTGCCCGCCACGGTCGGCAGGCTGTCCGGCGTGGAGACGGGGGTGACCGGTGACGTGGCCCGAGGCCGCGACTACGTGGATCACGAGAACAGCAAGCTGCCGCTGGTCATCGGGTTCCTGCTGCTGGTGACCTTCGTGATGAGCGTCTGGGCGTTCCGCTCGGTGGTCATCGGCCTGATCGGCGTCGTGCTCAATCTGCTGTCCGCCGGGGCCTCGCTCGGCCTGCTGGTCGTGTTCTTCCAGGGAACGTGGGCAGAGGACCTGCTGGCCTTCCACTCCCTCGGCGCCATCGCGTCCCGGGTACCGCTGTTCCTCTTCGTGATCCTCTTCGGCCTGTCGATGGACTACCAGGTGTTCGTGGTCAGCCGGATACAGGAGGCCAGGCAGAACGGGATGTCGGCTCGCGAGGCGGTAGTGGACGGCATCAGCCGGTCGGCCAAGGTGGTGACCAGCGCGGCGATAGTGATGGTGACCGTGTTCGGTGCCTTCGTCGCCCTGCACCTCACCGAGATGAAGCAGATGGGCTTCTGCCTGGCGACGGCCGTGCTGCTGGACGCCGTGGTCATCCGGCTCATGGTCCTGCCGTCGCTGCTGCTGCTCCTCGGCGAGCGGGCATGGTGGCCGCTGTGCCCGGCGCGACGGACGCAGACCGCTGTCCCTGCTGCCGGCATGCCGCAGAACGTAGGCTGACGATCATGATTCAACGGCCGCAGCCCGACGACCGGTTCCGCACCCGAACCCTGCGCCGGTGGTACGCAGTCTCCTGGGTGTTCCTGGGCTTGTGTCCCCCGGTCATCTCCGCGCTGCACCACACCGGAACGACGAAGTACGGGTCGTTGGCGCTGCTTGCCGTGATCGCCCTCTGCTACACGACCGTTGTGACCCTTCCCCGCAATCCCGTGCTGCGCCCCCACACCTTTCTGGGCGTGCTCGTCCTCGGCCTGGGCGCGCTGTCCCTCCTACGCGGCGACGGCGCGGCACTGTTCATCGTGTCGCTCCCCCACTTCTGGCTCTTCGCCAGGAGCCCGCGGTACTCGATCGCCCTCAGCGGCGCTGCCGCCGCCGCCACCGTGGCCGGCATCATCCGCCATCAGAGCTGGCACGCGGAGGATTTCTCCACCGGCAACATCGTCTTCACCCTCATCGGCTACACGGCGAGCGTGCTGCTCGGACTGGGGGTGGTCCGAATCGTCGAGCAGAGCGACGAACGCGCCCGCCGCCTGGGCTCCGAGCTGGCGAACGCCCAACTGCGCCTGGCCGAGGCCCACAAACTCCAGGGCGCCACGGAGGAGCGCGAGCGGCTCGCGCGGGAGATCCACGACACCCTTGCCCAGGGCTTCGCATCCATCATCGTGCTGGCGGAGGCGGCCCGCTCCAGCCTCGACACCGATCCCGGCAGGAGCACCCGACAACTGCTCTCGATCGAGAACACCGCACGCGAGAACCTCGCCGAGGCGCGGGTACTCGTCGGCTCCGCCCCGCAGAGCGGTCCCGCCCTCGGCTCGGTCGCCAAGACCCTGCGCCGGACCCTGGACCGGTTCGCCGAGGACACGGGACTCACCGTCACCGCAGATCTGCCGGACGTCGAGTGCGACCAGCCGACCCGGATCGCGCTCCTGCGCTGCACCCAGGAGTCCCTGGCCAATGTCCGCAAGCACGCGGCCGCCTCCGCCGTGGAGATCGTCCTTACGCCGTCTCCGGATGGCGTCGAACTGGAGATAACCGACGACGGCCAGGGCTTCGTGGTCGAAGACTCCCACGGCTTCGGGCTCAACGGCATGCGCAATCGCCTGGCCGAACTCGGCGGCGAACTCACCGTCACCAGCTCCCCCGGCGACGGCACCCGCGTCCTCGCCGCGATTCCAACGAACAGCCAGGTGTGACGACATGACAGCTCAGACAGAGACGGACGGGCTCCGCATCATCGTGGTCGACGACCACACGGTCATGCGCGCCGGGGTCGTCGCCCTGTTGGCCTCCGAACCCACCATAGACATCGTTGGCGAGGGCGGCGACGGCCGCGCGGCCGTCGAACTCGTCGAGCGCCTGAAGCCGGACGTGGCACTGATCGATCTGCGGATGCCAGTCCTCGACGGGGCAAGCGCCACCGCCGAGATCATCGCCCGCCACCCGGGAACCCGGGTACTGATCCTGACCACGTACGACACCGACGCGGAGATCGAGCGCGCGGTCGAGGCTGGCGCGATCGGCTACCTGCTCAAGGACACCACGCGTGACCAGCTCGTCGACGCCATCCGATCCGCGTCCCGCGGCGAGACCGTCCTGGCCCCGAGGGTCGCGGAGCGGCTGGTTGCCCGCATGCGGCAGCCCGCTCCGGTGGCCCTGACCACCCGGGAGGTGGATGTGCTGAGCGCGGTCGCCGACGGGCTGTCCAACGTGGAGATCGGCCGGCGGCTGGTCATCGCGGAGGCCACGGTGAAGACCCATCTGCTGCGGATCTTCGCCAAGCTCGATGTCAGAGACCGCACGCACGCGGTGGTCGTGGCCCTAGAGCGCGGACTGCTGGACAGGCGTTAGTCCCGACGACGTCATCTTCACCGGTTTCCAGGCCACCCGCGCCCGCAAAGGGGGGCCGACTCGCCCTGCCGACATCTCTCGGCCCTCAGGTGTGGGTCCCGAGCACGGTCATCCGCCGGACCGGCGAGAGGGCGATCGGGATCCACACGCAGGCCAGGCACGTCGCCGCGACTCCGAGGGCCCACCGGGTGCCGACGGCCGTGGCCAGGGCACCAGCGGCTGCGGCGCCGAGAGCCGTGGCGCCGGTGAAGAGGACGCGCATGGTGCCGTTGACGCGGGCGAGCAGCCCGGCGGGGGTGACCTGCTGGCGGAAGGTCGTCATCAGGACCGAGTCGAAGCCGACCTTGAGCAGGACCAGGGCCCAGCCGACGGCCGCAACCGGGCCGGGGACAGGCCGGCCGAGCAGGGGGACGGCGACGGCCAGGGGCGCGACCAGAACCCCGACGAGCAGGGCGGCGCGGCCCGCGCCGAGCCGGTCGGCGAGCCTGACGGCGAACAGCGCGCCGAGCAGACCGCCGACGCCTCCGGCGCCGAGGAACAAGCCCAGTTCCCCTTCGCTCCAACCGAGTTCGGTGAGCACGAGCACCGGGAGCAGCGTCATCACCCCGGCGGTGCCGATGTTGACCATGGAGCCGGCAATGGTCACGGTGCGCAGCACGGGCTGGCGGGCGACGAAGGCGATGCCCTCGGCGATCTCGTGCAGGAGGTGGCGTCGCACGACCCCACCGGCCGGGTGCTCGCGCATCCCGAGCGTGGACAGCCAGGCTGCGGACCACAGGTATCCCGCAGCCATCACCAGTAGCACCGTGGGCGCGCTGAGCATCCCGGCCGCCCACCCGGACAGCGCCGGCCCTCCGATGAGCGCGGTCTGGATGATGGTGGCCAGCCGGGCGTTGGTGCGGGCGAGCAGGGCGCCCGGGGCCAGGTCCTTGACGAGGCTCTGGGTGGCCAGGTCGAAGAACACCGTCGCCACGCCCTGCACCACCACGACGACCAGCAGGTGGACCATGCTCAAGCACCCCGACCAGGCCGCGACCGGCACGGTGATCAACGCTCCCGCCCGCACCAGGTCCGCGCCGATCATGACCGGGCGACGCCGCACCCGGTCCAGCCAGGCGCCGACCGGCAGTCCGAGGAGTACGAAGGGCAGGGTCAGCGCGGTCCTCAGCAGGGACGTCCCCGAGGCTCCCACGTGCAGCACGGTGACCGCCGTCAGCGGAACGGCCACCTGGCCGATCTGGGCGCCCCACAGCGCGACTCCGGACGCCGTGAGGTAGCGGGTGCGGTCCTGTGGAGTGACAACGGGCGGTGCCGCCGTGATCGTCTGCGTCATGGCAGGAAGCGTCGGGGAGTTCGAAAGTCGCCTCAACGGATTCACGCTAGGGTGAATCCTCGTGCCGTTCACGCTCACCCTCTCCCTGGGCACAGCCGATCTGGGCCAGTTGCGCTGGGCCGTCTCCCCGGCCTGGGAGCTGCTGGCCTCCATCAGGACGCTGACCCGGCCGGCGAGCCGCGCGATCCACATGCCGTGGCTGTCCGAGCACCGCCACGACCCGCTGCTCACCACACCCCGAGCGGCGGCGGCACGCGCCCTCACCGCCGGCCCGCAGGGCCATCTCCCCGGGTTCCTCGCGCCGACCCCGCTCTCGCCCCTGACCACCCTCGACGACGAGCTCGACGAGGTGCGCCGCACCCCCGCCGAGGTCATCCGCCGCGACCTGGCCGAGGTGTTCGGCACGAACCGACCGAGCAGCCTGACACCCGTGGCGCGCGCACCCCGACGCGAGTTGGACCGGATCGTCACCGACCTGCACGAGTACTGGCAGCGCACCCTGGCGCCGGCCTGGCCGAGGATCCGGGCCCTGCTCGAATCCGACATCCACTACCGCGCCCGTTCCCTCACCGAGCGCGGACCGGCGGCGATGTTCGCCGACATCCACCCCGACCTGGCCTTCGACCAGGCCTCCGGCACGCTGCGGATCGCCAACCGGCAATCGGACCCGGCCGATCCGCACCGCTCACTGGACGGTCGCGGCCTCGTCCTGGTGCCGTCGGCGTTCGCGTGGCCGAAGCTCTACGTCAAGACCGCGGCGCCCTGGGTGCCCGTGATCCGCTACCCCGTCCGCGGCATCGGGACCCTGTGGGAGTCCCGCAGCGACGCCGCCGACCTGGCCGCGGCGCTCGGCGCCACCCGGGCCCTGCTGCTCGGCCTCCTGGAGACCCCGGCCGGCACCGTGGAGCTCGCCAACCGGACCGGGCTGGCCCCCGGCGGGGTGTCCACCCAGCTGCACAAGCTCGCCAAGGCCGGTCTGGTCGCACCCCACCGGACCGGCCGGGTCGTGCTCTACGCCAGAACGGCCAGGGGCCGAGCCCTGTACGACTGAGCCGGGGGCGGTCCGCCGACCGCCCCCGGCTCGAACACGTCACACCTCGCTTACGGCATCGCGGTCTTCCAGATCCCGCGCCCGTGCGTGGCGACGTACACCGACGTCCCGTCCGGGCTGGGCGTCAGGTAGACCGCCGCCGCCGTCGGCAGGTTGCCGGCCGCCGTCGGGTCGGCCGTCCCCAGCCGCTTCCAGTGGCCGAGGCCGTCCGCCTTCACGTCGTCGGTGAACACGCCGAGGTCGGTGGCCACCACCAGCGTCCCGTCCGGCGCGAACAGCACCCGGTTGGCCGAGGCGTCCACCAGCTGGTCGGCGGCGCCGTCGGCTCCGCTGACGTCCTGCCAGGTCGTGCCACCGTCCGAAGTCCGCCAGAGGTGGCCGTAGCCGGCGCCCGGGCCGACGTTCCAGTGCCGGGAGAAGCCGGACAGCGCCGCGTACACCGTCTTGCCGCTCGCGTCCGACGGGTCGATGGCGATGTCCTGGATGTAGCGCACCGGGAAGTCCGCTGGCAGCGTCAACTGGTGCCAGTTTCCGCCGTAGTTGGTCATGATGCCCCGGGCGAAGGTGTCCCCCGGGTTGCAGGCGCCGCACCAGGCCGCCCACACCACGTGGTTTCCGGCCGGGTCCAGCTGCGACTTGACGGCCGTGACCGAGTGCCCGGCGCCGCTGTCGGCCAGCTTCTGCCAGTCGGCGCCCGAAGTGCTCTGCCAGGTCTTGGTGTTGGCGTAGACGTACTCGCCACCGGCCACCCAGTAGCCGGGGTCCTTGGCGTCCGCCCCGAACGGTGCGATGAACCGCGCGTTGGGGTCGTTCGGACTGATCGACGTGATGGCCGACGGCGTACCGTCGTCGTTCGCCGTGTAGCCGCAGTTGTTGGTCACCGACATCGCCAGGTTGGTGTACTCGCCCACCGTCTGGCAGCCGTTGGCCGGGTTGACCAGCTGGTCGCCACCGTCACCGCCGAACGGCTGGCCCATCTCCCCGGCCGCGTTGAGCTGTTCGGTCACGGGAGCATTCGAACCCGGGTAGGTGTACGAGTACGTGGCGCCCTTGGGCACCGAGATCGACACCCCGTTGTCCTGCAGCCCGCCCCACACGGCCTCGCCCCCACCCGGCAGGGCGCCCGCACCCACCGAGTAGTACTGCAGCGTGCGCAGCGTGCCGCTCGCGTTGAGGTTGCGCCAGCCGGGCGCGGTCTGGGTGGTCGGCCGGGCGTACACGCCGCCGTCGTTGCCCGCGTACACCTCGGGGGCCTTCCCCGCCCAGTTGGAGAACGCGAGCGCGTGCTGGTCGGAGTGCATCACGTTGCCGTCGCAGGTGTTCTGCGCGGCGACGTAGCTGAAGCAGTTCAGCCCCAGGTTCCAGTACCGGCCGACCGTGCTCCACGTCGAACCGCCGTTGCGGGTCTCGTACAGCTCCTCCAGCCCCAGGTACAGGTGGTTGGGGTCGGTCGGGTCGACGGCCAGCGACTGGTCGTACCAGGACTGCACGCCGGGCTGGTAGCCCGGGCCCATGACGGTCAGCTTCATCGCCGAGCCGCTGTTGGCCAGCACGCTGGAGTTGGCGATCTGGGTGAACGGGCCGTTGATGTCGCCGCTGTTGCTGACGTACACGCCGCCGAGCACGGTCTGCGGTGCCTTGGCCCCGGGGTTCTTGTTGTACAGCGTCGGCGACTCGACCACCGCGTACAGCTTGCTGCCGTCGGCGGAGTAGGCGAAGGTCGTGTTGCCGATGTCGCTCGGGTTGATGCCGCCCTGCGGGTTGGCGGTGCGCCAGGTGGTGCCGGCGTCGTCGGAGTAGTAGAAGCCGTTGTACGTCGCGCCGCCGCGCCAGGCGAGGTTGGCGACCAGCCGCCTGCCACCCGAACCCGGCTGCACCACCAGGTCGTTGGCGATGTCCGCGTAGTAGCCGCTGGTACCGCAGGCGACGCCGCTGACGCCGGTGCCCGCACACGGGGCGAGCACCTTCTGCCAGGCGTCGCCCTGGGCGGCGCCGAGCGCGCGCCGGTAGACGCCGTGCGAGGTGGCGGCGAAGGCGTAGCCGGCCTCGGTGTCGAAGCGCAGCGCGTGGATGGAGCTGTTGTCGAGTTCGCCGCCGCCGAGCGCGTCGGACTGGCTGAAGCTCGCCTGGCTGGGGTTGGCGAGCCGGTACACGCCGGTACCGAGGTAGTTGTCGAAGGCGGTGGTGGCCTCGCCGGTGCCGAGCCACAGGGCGCCGTCGGGGGCGACGGCGAGCGAGCCGACCGAGAGCGAGGGCAGGTGGTCGGCGATCGGGGTCCAGGTGGCGCCGTCGTCCGTGGAGCGGAACACGCCGCCGCCGGCGCCGCCCGCGTACACCACGCCGGGGTGGTTCGGGTCGGCGGCCAGGGCGGCGATCCGGCCGGTGTTGTAGCCGCCGCCGGCGCCGCCGTTGGAGACGTTGTGGTCCCGGTAGTGCAGCGCGTCGCCGTTGTACGGCTGGGTGGTGACCTCGGTGTAGCCGGCCTGCCGTACCGGCATGCCGAGCACGTGTTGCCAGGCGGCCCGGTAGGCGCCGGCCGTGACGGTGCCGCCCGGGGAGACCCGGGGGTCGTTGAAGGACTGGATGGAGTCCATCAGTTCGCCGGAGTCCTCTCCGGCCTGGCGGTGGTTCGGGCTGGTGCCGGTACTGCTGGAGCCGGACGTGGTGGCGACGGTGTCGCCCCACGCGGCGGTGGTGCCCGCCGTCACGATCAGCGCGGCGGATATCAGCGCGGCGCGGGTTCTGCCGCGACGCGCTCTGCTGGGGGAGCCCATGAAGTCTCCGGTCCGTCGGGGGGGCCGCCCCACCGGTCGTGGGGCGGGAACTGGAGGTGGAGCGGGCGGCACCCTACACCGCGGTGATCTCCGTCAACAGCCTTGGAGACCAATGGCTTTGACCGGGATTTCCACTCGTGTGAAGTCGCCGATTCACTGAATGGAGGAACGGCGGAGAAACGCCTGGATCCTTTGGCTCCGCCTTTACGCCGGGCACCCCCAGCAGCCTCCCAGCCAGCGCCCAGCGGCCTCCCAGCCTCTTACCCCCCTCTCATCTCCCACCCCTAGCCTCCGCGCATGAACGTCTCCCTGCTCGACGGCTGGTTCCCCTGGACGGTCCGGGCCGCGGCCCTCGCCCTGTTCCTGACCGCGGTGGGCTGGCGGGACCGGACCTGGCAGCGCAAGTGGGGTCCGATCGCGCTCGGCACGGCGCTGGCGGTCACCGCGGTCGTCGCCGTCGGCGTGCTCGCCCTGGCCGGGATCACCGATCCGATCCCGTCCGAGGTGTGGCTGTGGAGCGGGGTGGCGATCGCGGCGTTCAGCGTGCTGGGCTTCGGCTGGCGCGGCGCGAAGTGGTGGCGGCGGGCGCTGGTGGCGCCGACCGTCCTCCTCGCGCTGTTCTGCGCCGCGAACAGCGTGAACATCGCCACCGGCTACTACCCGACGATCGACGACGCGGTCGGCGAGCTCAGCGGCGATCCGCTGCCGGACCAGATCACCCTGGCCCAACTCGCCTCGATCCACGGCAAGACCAAGACCGGCCGCATCGTCCAGGTCGACATCCCGGACACCGCGAGCGGCTTCACCCACCGCCAGGAGCTGGTCTACCTGCCGCCCGCCTGGTTCCGCAGCCAGAACCGGCCCAAGCTCCCGGTGCTGGAGATGATCGGCGGCGAGTTCGCGGCGCCCGACAACTGGATCCGCTCCGGCAACGCGGTGAAGACCGCCGACGAGTTCGCCGCCAAGCACAACGGCTTCACGCCGATCCTGGTCTTCGTGGACGCCACCGGCGGCTTCCGCGTGGACACCGAGTGCGTGGACGGCCCGCACGGCAATTCCGAGAGCCACCTGCTCAAGGACGTCCCGCCGTTCGTCCAGAAGACCTTCAACGCCGCCACCGACCCGCACAAGTGGGGCGTGGCCGGCTGGTCCATGGGCGGCACCTGCGCCTTCGACCTGGTCGTCGAGCACCCCAACGTCTTCACCCACTTCGGCGACTTCTCCGGCGACAAGGGCCCGTACATCGGTGACAAGGACCACACCATCCAGGAGCTGTACGGCGGCAACGCGGCGGCCTGGGCAGCCCACGACCCGCTGACCGTGCTCGCCGGCCACCACCCCAAGTACCAGGGCGTCTCCGGCTACTTCGGCCAGGGGGACGAGGAACACGGCCAGATCGAGTCCGCGAAGGCCCTGGACGCGGCCGCCAAGAAGGACGGCATCCGCACCACCAGCACCGTTGGCTCCGGCAAGCACACCTGGCAGACCGGCGCCGCGACCTTCACCCAGGCCCTCCCCTGGCTCGCCCAGCAACTCGGCGTCCCGGGCACCCACCCGTAACGGCGCTCGGTCCGTACCGGCCCGACGACCGCGACGGCCCCGCACGCGTAACAGCGCGGTCTTGATTCCGTCCGGATTCCGTACAGGCCGTATGCGAACCGCACACCCTCCGCATCCGCTCCGGAACGAACCGTGGGTGGGATCACACCCGCCCGCCGCCCGGGGAAAGCCTTGGTGTCGGCCGGCCTTGCGGACCCGCCGGGCGACGCCCCGGTCGGACACGATCCACCGCCAAACCGCGCGGCCGGAACGGAGATCCCCGTGCCGGGCGGCGCCCGTCCGCAGACGGGGGAACCTCACAGCCCTCCCCCTCCGCCCATCGCTTCCGCCGCACCCGCACACATGTTCACCACCAGCCCGCTGCAACTGCCGCACTCCCCCGATCTCCCGGAGAAATCCCGCTTTGCTCCCGGCGCCCCCGTGGCATAAGTTTCGTCCGCCGTCGACGCAGCACCTGCTCTGACCACGCCTCAGACCTGTGGTGAGCTGCGGAGCCAGGGGGCCGGACGGCAGCACGAAACGGGGGAGGAACAGCCATGCCGAGTGCCCACAGCCACGGGTCCAGCGGTCGGCGAGGACGGACGGGCGAAGCGCCTCCGCCCCAGGCCCCGACCAACGACACCGGACACCTGAGGAATCGTCAGTTGCGCAACAGCACCCGACTGGTCACCGCCACCGCCGCTGCCCTGCTCTGCGTGGGCGCCCTGAGCGCCTGCGGCCCGGACAACAACGACCCGAACGGCGGCAAGACCGCCGCCCCCGCGCCGACCGGCGCCACCGCGGCGCCCGCCGGGGGCGACACCGCCAAGCCCACCGGCGGCGCCAGCAAGCCGCCCGCCGCCGACGGTGCCGTGTCCATCCCGGCCAAGGCCTGGATGGACACCAAGAGCATCCCGATGGACGAGACCTACCACTACGCCCCGCTGGCGGCCAACGCCAAGCCGGTCAACGGCGTGGTCACGTTCAAGGGCATGGAGCTGTGCCACGCCGCCCCCACCAAGGACGACGAGGGGCCGCTCACCGGCGTCGCCGCCAAGGCCTCGGTCGGCTTCGGCGGGGACCGCTGGACCGCCCAGCAGACCCTGCTGGTGCACGGCGACCCGACCCACAGCAGCGGCACCAAGCAGATGACCAACCTGGCCGAGGGGCGCCTGACGGACGCGCTCAAGGCCTGCGCCAAGACCGCGCCCGGCGCGACGGTCAAGGTCAACAGCGCCCCGGACTCGACCTTCGCCTTCTCCGCGGTGCTCACCATTCCGCAGCAGGACGGCTCCACCGCCACCCTCCACGAGTACGTCACCACCGACGGCGGGTGGGTCAGCGAGCTGTCGGTCTGGGCGACCACGAAGGCCGGCGCCCAGCCCAAGGACGCCTGGAAGGGCCCGGAGGACAAGTACGTCCTCACCGGCATGTCGGCGCCGATGTGCGAGGCCTTCCCGGGCTGCGACGGCCACCAGTAACACCTGCCGCACCGCGGCAGCACACAGACGGCCGCCAGGCCCGTCCGGCACAGGGGACCGGACGGACCTGGCGGCTTGCTTCTGCCCGCCGGGTCAGAGCCCCAGGCGGCTGAGCGCCGTGGTCCAGTCGCTCGCGATCGCGCTGCGGGCGGCCGCGAGGGTCACTCTGTGGCCGCACACCGCGGTCTTGAGCTTGTTCTCGACCGAGTCCTTGCTCTGCGCCGGCTGGCTGCCGTAGCGCGGCTCGGGCCACAGGTTGCGCGGGTCGCGCGGCGCGCCGCCGAGTTCCAGCGGGACGAAGTGATCCTCCTCGTAGTCCGCCGGGCTGGTGTCCGAGTAGCCGTACCGCGCGATCTGCTGCGTCTTCAGCGCGTTGGTGTAGCTGGCCGGCGGGCGCACGGTGGCGGTCCAGCCGGAGACGCAGATGGTGGAGCCGATGGTGGCCTGGGTGACCGCCGGGTTGTACGCACCCGGCGTGCAGGACGGGTCGGGCAGCGGCAGGTACGCCCGCGAACAACTCGTCGCACGAGTACCGGACTTGACGGGCCCGTGGGTCGTCGGAGCGGCGGCCTGCGCGGTGCCGGCGGCGAGCCCGGCGGCGGCGAGGGTGGCCGCTGCGGCGATGACGGTGAGACGCTGACGAAGCATCATGGTGGTGCTCTCCTGGGCCGGCCCGGCCGATCGCCGGGCGACTGTGCCCATGACAGCACCGCCCGCGCGACGGGCGTCAGGTCCGGGACGTGAACGAGTGGTTACCGCCCCTCCACATCCGGCCGGGCCGGAGGTGTCACCCCACCAGCAGCCGCGCCAGCAGCGCCGCCGGCCCTTCCGGCAGGCTGCCGTGCACCAGCTCGGTGCGGTGCACCAGCCGGGGCGCGGCGATCGGCGCGCAGGCGATGCCGGGCGCCTGCGCCGCCGTCGACTCGGGCAGCAGGGTGAGCCCGTGCCCGGTGGCGACCAGGGCGAGCAGCCCGTGCAGGTCGGTGCCCCGGTAGCGGGTGGCGGGCCGGAAGCCGTCGGTTCCGGCAGCCGCGCGCAGCCGGGCCGCGGTCGGGGTGAGGTCGGGGGCGTCCAGCCAGCGGGCAGCCGACAGGTCGGCGAGAGCGACGCCGGTACGGCCGGCCAGCGGATGGCCGACGGGCAGGGCGACCGCGACCGGCTGCTCGTCCACCGCGACGGTGGTCAGCGGGCCGACCTCGGGCAGCGGCAGCGGGTCGCTGGGCGCGGCGAGGCCGTCGATCAGCGCGAGGTCGACCTCGCCGGTGGCGACCTGGGCCGGCAGCACGTCCTGGGCGAGCACCCGGACGACCAGCTCGACCCTCGGGTACGCCCGGCGCACCTCGCCGAGCGCGCGCCCCAGCTCCGCCCCGACCGCCAGCGGGGTGGCGCCGAGCACCAGCCGGGCACTGGGGGCACCGGCCAGGCGTGCGACATCGGCGCGCGCCGCCTCCAGCCGGACCAGCAGCGGGGCCGCGTGCTCCAGCAGCCGCCGCCCGGCCTCGGTCGGGCCGACCGGGCGACGGACCAGCAGCGCGGTGCCGAGGTCGGCCTCCAGCGCGGCGATCTGCTGGGAGACGGCGGACTGGGTGTAGCCGAGTTCCCGGGCCGCGTCGGAGAAGGAGGCGAGGCGGGCGACGGTCACGAAGGTGCGCAACTGCTGGGGATCCACGGCGGTCATCAACCGATCTGATCGAGACGTAAGAAATCATCGTTGGCGCTGATCTCGGGTGCGGGGCCAGGATAGCCGCATGACCTACCTGACCCCGCGGATCGCCCTGGTCGGCGACCGCTCCCCCGCCGTCCGCTCGCACACCCGTATCCCCGGCCTGCTCGACTCCCTCGCCGAACACGACCAGCTCGTCCTGGACGCCTACTGGATCCCCACCGAGGACGCCGGAGCGCCCGGCGCGCTCGACGGCTTCGACGCCGTCTGGCTGCTGCCCGGCAGCCCGTACCGCAGCGAGGCCGGCGCCCTGGCCGCGGTCCGCACCGCCCGCGAGCGCGGCATCCCCTTCCTCGGCACCTGCGCCGGGTTCCAGCACGCGGTGCTGGAGTTCGCCCGCGACGTCTGCGGCATCACCGACGCCGTCCACGGCGAGCAGGACCCCGACCTCGACCAGCAGGTGATCGTCCCGCTCAGCTGCTCCCTGGTCGGCCACGAGGGTGCCGTCGTGGTCACCCCCGACACCCTGGCCGAGCGCGTCCTCGGTGCCACCCGCACCCAGGAGCGCTACCACTGCAACTACGGCCTCAACGCCGACTACCTGGACCGGCTGCGCACCCACGGGCTGCGCTTCAGCGGCGCGGACGAGTCCGGCCAGGCCCGGATGCTGGAGCTGCCGGAGCACCCGTTCTTCCTGGCCTCGCTGTTCCAGCCCGAGCTGTCCGGCGACGGCACCCGGGCCCACCCGGTGATCCGCGCCCTGGCCGCGGCCGCCGTCGCCCACGCGGGGCTCGGCGAGGCGACGCCGACGCCCGCCTGAGCAACGGCCGCACCGGCAGGGGTCACATCGGCAGCGAGCGCAGCCGCACCGGCCCCTCCGGCCAGCCGGCGCCCTCGGCCAGCGGGCGCCACATGGTGCGCAGCGGCATCACCGCGAGCCGCCCCTCCGGCTGTTCGACGGTCACCTCCTCGGCCACCTCTCGGAAGCCGAGCCCCCGGTAGAACGCGGCCAGCGGAGGACGGCAGAACAGCAGCGCGTACCGGAAGCCGAGCGTGCGCCCGTGGTCGAGGGCGGCCCCGACCACGGCCTGCGCGAGGCCGCCGCCGCGCCGGTCGGGGGCGACGCAGACGCCGCCGACGCCGATCGCCTCCAGGTCGACGCCGCCGACGGTCAGCGGGACCGGCAACAGCCCGGTGTGGGCGACGAGCCGGCCGTCGGCGGCCCGGAGGCCGAAGTGGATCTCCTTGGGCAGGTAGGTCAGCCCGGTGTAGGCGACTCCGTACGGGTCCTCGCCGGGGCCGAGGATCTCTTCCTGCTCGGCGCGGGAGTACTGCTCCAGCCGGACCACGGTCGGCGGTTCGGAAGAAAAACGATCACTCATCATTCCATGCTCCCTTCCCCGCAAACCCTGTTCCAGTCCCTTCCCGGCCGCCTGTTCGGTCACATGATCGGCCCGGCCCCCGGTTCCGGAACCCGTCACCGACCGACCACCCGATCCGGAGATCATCCCGCATTACCCCGGGCATGGAAGCTTTCCCCTCATGCGCCAGCCCAGCGAACAGTCGGCCGTCGACCTCACCGCACCGCTGCCCGGGTGCTGGCCGCCGGCGACACCGCCGTCGACGTCCGCCGCTGCGCCTGCCCGCCCGGTCCGGACCTTCGCACCGACCGCCGTGGTGCTGCTGGTCCTCGTCCCGCTCGCCGCCCACGACCCGGACTTCGGCCCGACCACCTCGCCGCACGTCAACGCGGGGACGGCCTGAGCCCCAGCACCGCCCGGGGCTACGCGGCGGCGCGCTTCACCAGCTCCGCCCACACCTCGTCGACCCGCGCCGACAGCGCCTCCAGCGGCCCGCCGTTGTCGATCACCAGGTCCGCGATCGCCAGCCGGTCCTCCCGGGTGGCCTGCGCGGCCATCCGGGCCCGGGCCTCCTCCTCGGCCATCCCGCGCAGCCGCACCAACCGGTCCAGCCGCACCTCGTCGGCGGCATCCACCACCACGACCAGGTCGAACAGCGGCGCCAGCCCGTTCTCGGTCAGCAGCGGCACGTCGTGCACCACCACCGCGTCCGCCGCGGCCACCGCCTCCAGCTCGGCGGAGCGGGCCCGCACCAGCGGGTGGACGATCGCGTTCAGCGCCCGGAGCTTCTCCGGGTCGGCGAACACGATCGCCCCGAGGGCCGGGCGGTCCAGGGTGCCGTCCTCCCGCAGTACCTGCGGGCCGAACTCGGCGACCACGCCCGCCAGACCGTCCGTCCCGGGGGCGACCACCTCGCGGGCGATCAGGTCGGAGTCCACGATCACCGCGCCGCGCGCGGCGAACAGTCGGGACACCTCGCTCTTGCCCGCGCCGATGCCACCCGTCAGTCCGATCTTCAGCATGGCGTCAGGCTACCGGCGCACCACCGCGCCCGTCAGCCCAGCTCCAGGCTCTCGCCCTCGCCGAGCACGGTCAGCCCCGCGCCGGTGCCCGGCCCGTCCGGCCCGAGCAGCCGGGTGGCCACCATGTGCCCGATCGGGCTGAGCGTCGCCTCGTGGACCGGCACCGCCACCCGCGGGCCCGTCTCCCGGACGTAGTCGACCACCTCGCCGGCCTTGCTCCACGGCGCCGCGAGCGGCAGCAGCAGGGTGTCCACGGCGTGCGGCGGCACGGTGAAGGCGTCGCCGGGGTGGAAGAGCCGGCCGTCGAAGAGGAAGCCGATGTTCTTCACCAGTGGGATGTCCGGGTGGATCTGCGCGTGCCACTCGCCGTGCACCGAGACGCCGAGCCCGGCGATGTCGAAGGCGTCGCCCTCGCCGACCGCGGTGACCCGCTGCCCGACGCCCTCCAGCTGGGCGGCGACGACGCTGTTGGTCCACACCCGCAACGCCGGGTCGGCCTCCAGCGCGGCGCGCAGCCGGGACTCCTCGAAGTGGTCCATGTGCTCGTGGGTGATCAGGACGGCGTCCGCCCCGGCCAGTGCGGCGGGGTCGGTGAACGCCCCGGGGTCGATGACGACGGTGGTGGTGTCGTGCTCGATGCGTACGCAGGCGTGTCCGAACTTCGTGATTCGCATAGCCCAAACCATACAGCATGGCTGTACAGTTTTGCTGTAGAGATTCCGGATAGACTGCTCCCATGCCTCGCGAAGCACCGCACCCGGACACCCTGGAACTCGCCGCCGACCTGCGCGCCGCCCTCGGCAGCCTGGTCCGCTCCCTGCGGGACAGCGACGAACTGCCACCGAACCAGGCCGCCGTGCTCGGCCTGCTGGTCCGCGACGAACGCTCCTACACCGTCGCCGAACTCGCCGAACTCCGACGCGTCCGTCACCAGTCGATGGCCCGCACCGTCGCCCTGATGGCCGAGTCCGGACTGGTCGCCCAGCAGCCCCACCCCACCGACCGCCGCAAGCAGCTGATCACCGCCACGGAGGCCGGCCACACCGCCCTGCTCGACCAGCGGGCCCGCCGCGAGCACCACATCGCGACCGCCATCGAGTCCCGCCTCAGCGCCGGGGAGCGGGACCAGCTGCGCGCGAGCGTCGAGCTGCTACGCCGCCTGAGCTGAACCCACCGGCTCCGGCCGCTGCGCCGGGATCGCCGGCTGCCCGATCTCCGGCAGCTCGACGTGCTCGCTCAGCCCGAAGCGCCTGTGCAGCCGCTTCAGCGGGGCGGGCGCCCACCAGTTGAACTCACCGAACAGGGTCATCGCGGCGGGCACCAGCAGGCAGCGCACCAGGGTGGCGTCGACCGCGACGGCGACCGCCAGCGCGATGCCCATCTGCTTGACCATGAGCATGTCCCCGGCCGCGAAGCCCGCGAAGACGATCACCATCAGCAGCGCCGCCGAGGTGATGATCCGACCACTGCGCTGGACACCCAGCTCCACCGCGCGCGTACAGCTGTGCCCGCGCTGGTGCAGCTCCTTGATCCGGGCGAGCAGGAACACCTCGTAGTCCATCGACAGCCCGAAGGCGAAGGCGAAGACCAGCACCGGCAGGAAGGTCTCCAACCCGCCGGCCGGACTGAAGCCGAGCAGCCCGCTGAACCACCCGTCCTGGAACACCAGGGTCAGCGCGCCGAGCGAGGCGCCCAGCGACAGCAGGTTCATCAGCAGCGCCTTGACCGGCATCACCACCGAGCCGGTCATCAGGAACAGCAGCACCAGTGTCCCGACCGCGACCAGACCGAGCGCCCACGGCCCGCGCGACATCAGCTCGTCCTTGAAGTCCACCACCGTGGCCGCGCCGCCGGTCACATAGGTCTTCAGCCCGTCCCGGTCGGCCCGGAGCTCGTCCACCACCTGCTGGGCGGCGTCGCCCTGCGGGTCCCCGTGCACCAGCACGTCCACCGTGGACACCTTGTCGCTGACCGGGGTCACCGCCCGGACACCGCTCACCCCGGGGAGCTTGGCGACCACCTCGTCCGCGTACGCCTGGGCCACCGGCGCGCCGCCCTCGATCGCCACGGTGATCGGCGCGGCCGCGACCTGCGGGAAGCGGTGGTCGATGGTCTCGGCGACCTGCCGCCCGGCCGAGGAGCCGGGCAGCACGGCGGCACCGGAGCTGCGCATCTCGGCGTGGAGGAACGGGGCCCCGGCCGCCATCAGCAGCGCCACGCAGGCGAGGGCCACCAGCACGGCCCGCTTGCGGACCCGGCGGACGGTCCGGCTGAAGAAGCCCTCGTCCGACACGGGCGCGGCGGGCGCCTTGATCCGGGAGCCGGCGAAGCCGAGCAGCGCGGGGACCAGGGTCAGCGCGGCGGCGACCGCGATCACCACCACGCTCACCCCGGCCGCGGCAACCGCGCCCAGCACCGGGCTGGCGAAGACGAACAGGCCGGACAGCGCGACGGCGACGGTCAGCCCGGAGAAGGCCACGGTGCGCCCGGCGGTCGCGGCGGTGCGCTCGACGGCGGCGGCGATGCCCGCGCCGTGGCCGCGCTCCTCGCGGAAACGGTTCACCATCAGCAGCGCGTAGTCGATCGAGAGCCCGAGCCCCAGCACGGTGGCGATCGGCAGCACGCTGGTGTCGATGTCCATGATCTGGCTGAACCCGAACATGGCCAGCAGCGCCCCGCCGATCGAGGCGATGGCGCCGATCACCGGCAGCGAGGCGGCGGCCAGGCCGCCGAAGACCAGCACCATGACGACCAGGGTGAGCGGCAGGGTCACCATCTCGCCGAAGCGGGTGTCCTTCTCCGTCTGCTTCTTGACCTCCTGCTGGAGCACGAGGTCCCCGCCGACGGTCACGTGCGCCCCGCCCGCGCCGTTCAGCGCGGCCAGCCGGTGGGTGACGGCGTCGGTCTGCGCGGGGGTCGAGGTGTCGGCCATCCGTACGGTGACCAGGCTCGCCGTCCCGTCGGCGGCGCGCAGCGCGGCCGGGGCCGGGCCGGAGCCGTAGGCGTCCTGGGCGGAGGAGACCCCGGGCAGGGCGGCGATCTCGGCGGTGGCCTTCTCGACGGCGGCGCGCACCGCCGGGTCGTCGACCGGCTTGCCGTCCACCACCGCGGTCACGGCGCCCTTGGCCGGATCGGTCGCGGCGACCACGGCGACGCCCCGGTCGGCCTCGGCGGTGGCGGAGGAGGCGCCGGCCACCGATCCCTCGAAGACCCGACCCCCGATCAGGACCCCGACGACCAGGACGACGGCCCAGAAGCCGAGGACCCAGCGGCGGTGGCGGAAACAGAACCGGCCGATCGCGGCGAGCCGGCCGCCGACCACTGCGGCGGGGGCGACGGAGGAGGGGTTGCGCATAAAGGAGCCTTTCGGGCAGCTCCACTCAATCTAGGCGCATCCCGAAGTCCGGCCTATAGCAGGGCAATGAGCCTCATCTCACATTTTCCTTCACATAAAACACACATAAGTCAAAGCGGAAAACGAAGCGGAGGAGACCGGGTAGACGAAGAGGGGGCGGGGCGAGGCGGAAGAACGGCGGGCGGGGCGGAAAAGGAACGGGCCCCACCCGGAAAGATCCGGGTGGGGCCCGTTGCCTAGCTGTCAGCTAGCAGGGGGCGAGAGCCTCAGCTCTGGCCACCGGCCAGCTTCTCGCGCAGGGCGGCCAGGGCCTCGTCGGAGGCCAGGGCGCCGGAGCCCTCGTCGCTGCTGGACGAGTAGGAGCCACCGGCGGCAGCGGCGACGGCGTCGCCACCCTCGGCAGCGGCCTCCGCGTCGGCCTCGCGGCTCTTGATGACCTGGGCCTGGTGCTGCTCGAAGCGGGACTGCGCCTCGGCGTACTGGCGCTCCCACTCCTCACGCTGCTTCTCGAAGCCGGGCAGCCAGTCGTTCGCCTCGGGGTCGAAGCCCTCCGGGTAGATGTAGTTGCCCTGGTCGTCGTACGAGGCGGCCATGCCGTACAGGGTCGGGTCGAACTCGACCTCGGCCGGGTTGGCGCCCAGGGCCTCGTTGGCCTGCTTCAGCGACAGGCTGATGCGACGACGCTCGAGGTCGATGTCGATGACCTTGACGAAGATCTCGTCGCCGACCTGGACGACCTGCTCCGGGATCTCGACGTGGCGCTCGGCCAGCTCGGAGATGTGGACCAGACCCTCGATGCCCTCGTCCACGCGGACGAACGCACCGAACGGAACCAGCTTGGTGACCTTACCCGGAACGACCTGGCCGATCTGGTGGGTACGGGCGAACTGCTGCCACGGGTCCTCCTGGGTCGCCTTCAGCGACAGGGAGACGCGCTCGCGGTCCATGTCAACGTCGAGAACCTCGACGGTGACCTCCTGGCCGACCTCGACGACCTCGGACGGGTGGTCGATGTGCTTCCAGGACAGCTCGGAGACGTGCACCAGGCCGTCGACGCCACCCAGGTCCACGAAGGCACCGAAGTTGACGATCGAGGAGACGACGCCGGAGCGCACCTGGCCCTTCTGCAGGGTGGTGAGGAAGGTCTGGCGGACCTCGCTCTGGGTCTGCTCCAGCCAGGCACGGCGGGACAGGACCACGTTGTTGCGGTTCTTGTCCAGCTCGATGATCTTGGCCTCGAGCTCCTTGCCCACGTAGGGCTGGAGGTCGCGGACGCGACGCATCTCGACCAGCGAGGCGGGGAGGAAGCCGCGGAGGCCGATGTCGAGGATGAGACCACCCTTGACGACCTCGATGACGGTACCGGTGACGATGCCGTCCTCTTCCTTGATCTTCTCGATCGTGCCCCAGGCACGCTCGTACTGAGCGCGCTTCTTGGACAGGATGAGACGACCCTCCTTGTCCTCCTTCTGGAGAACCAGGGCCTCGATGTTGTCACCGACGGCGACGACCTCGTGCGGGTCAACGTCGTGCTTGATCGAGAGCTCGCGGGACGGGATGACGCCCTCGGTCTTGTAACCGATGTCGAGGAGGACCTCGTCACGGTCGACCTTCACGATGACGCCCTCGACGATGTCGCCATCGTTGAAGTACTTGATGGTCTCGTCGATGGCGGCGAGGAAGGCCTCCGCGTCGCCGATGTCGTTGACCGCGACCTGCGGGGTGGTGCTGAGGGAGGAGTCGGTGGGGCTCGTCATTAGGAAAAGGGCTCCGGTACGGACATGAAAGTCGTAGGTAATGCCACGCGGAGGGCCCGTATCGCTCCCACCGAAAGCCGGACAGCCAAGAACACGGCGCACCGGGGGATCTCGTTCAACGAGAACCGGCGTCCGTCTTGCGACCGTGGGGTCTTCGACAGATGCGAGCGCGACCTGCTCCGTCCGAGGCGCGCAGGCCCGCAGCGCAACTTGTAGCATACGGGGACGGCCAGGCACGGTCAACGCCAAGAGAGGCAAGACGGTGGAGCCCGGTACGGATCAGGCCATATCCTCCGATTGCGCACCTCGCGGCGGCGCTCGAAGGGGCCCTTCCCCGGATGCCACCGCCAGGATCCGGTCCAGAATCGGGCCGGTTCGCGGCAGCGGCGCTTCCGCACTCCATACCCTACGCGATGGGCATTGTCACCGTGGCCACCACCCCCCAGTCAGACCTGCACGATCTTGACCCATCCGTGGAGGAGGGCGACGACGCGGTCCGGCGCGCGGCCGGCGTGGGGGAGAGCAGCCGGGCCAGTCGGCACTGGTGGGACCGCAACGCCGACGAGTACCAGGACGAGCACGGCGAGTTCCTCGGCGACGACCGCTTCACCTGGTGCCCCGAGGGCCTCGACGAGGCCGACGCCCACCTGCTCGGCGAGGTCGCGGGCAAGGACGTGCTGGAGATCGGCGCCGGCGCCGCCCAGTGCTCCCGCTGGCTGACCGCCCAGGGGGCCCGCCCGGTCGCACTGGACATCTCCTACCGGCAGCTCCAGCACTCCCGCCGGATCGACCTCGGCCGGGGCGTCGAGCCGGTCGCGGTGGTCCAGGCCGACGCCGCCGTGCTGCCCTTCGCCGACGCCTCCTTCGACCTCGCCTGCTCCGCCTACGGCGCCGTCCCGTTCAGCGCCGACACCGCCGAGCTGATGCGCGAGGTGCACCGGGTGCTGCGGCCCGGCGGGCGCTGGGTGTTCTCGGTGACCCACCCGATCCGCTGGGCCTTCCCCGACGAGCCCGGCGTCGAGGGCCTCACCGCGATGTCCTCCTACTTCGACCGCACCCCGTACGTCGAGCAGGACGAGAACGGCCGCGCCACCTACGTCGAGCACCACCGAACCCTGGGCGACCGGGTGCGCGAACTCGTCGGCGCCGGCTTCCGGTTGATCGACCTGGTCGAGCCGGAGTGGCCGGCCGGGCTGGAGCAGGAGTGGGGCGGCTGGTCCCCGCTGCGCGGGCGGCTGATCCCGGGCACCGCGATCTTCGTCTCCGAGCGGGGCTGAGCCTGTTGCACCCGGCCTGGCGCGACCTGCCCGTCCGCACCGCCCTGCCCGCCCTGCACGACGCGCTGGAGGAGCACGGCACCGCCGTCCTCGCCGCCCCGCCCGGCACCGGCAAGACCACGCTGGTGCCGCTCGCCCTGGCCGGGCTGCTCTCCGACGGCCCGGTGCGCCGGGTGCTGGTCGCCGAACCGCGCCGGCTCGCGGTCCGGGCGGCCGCCCGGCGGATGGCCTGGCTGCTCGGTGAAGCCGTCGGCGACCGGGTCGGCTACACCGTACGCGGCGAACGCAAGGCCGGGCCGACGACCGTGGTCGAGGTGGTGACCACCGGCGTGCTGCTGCAACGACTCCAGCGCGACCAGGAGCTGTCCGGCGTGGATGTCGTAGTCCTGGACGAGTGCCACGAACGGCACCTGGACGCCGACACCGCGCTCGCCTTCCTGCTGGACGTCCGGGCCGCGCTGCGGCCCGAACTGCGCCTGGTCTGCGCCTCGGCCACCTCCGACACCGCCGCCTGGGCCGAACTCCTCGGCGGCGCCCCGGTGGTGGAGGCGCACGGGGTCTCCCATCCGGTGGACGTGGTCTGGGCGCCGCCGTCGCGCGCCGTCCGGCCCGCCCACGGCACCCGGGTCGACCCGGCGCTGCTCGACCACGTCGCCGCGACGGTCCGCCGGGCGCTCGCCGAACGGGACGGGGACGTGCTCTGCTTCCTGCCCGGCGTCGGCGAGATCGCCCGGGTCGCCGGGCTGCTCGGCGGCGTGGCCACCGAGGTGCTCCAACTGCACGGCCGCGCCCCGCAGTCCGTCCAGGACGCCGCGCTCACCCCGTCCGAGCGGCGGCGGGTGGTACTGGCCACCGCCGTCGCCGAGTCCTCGCTCACCGTGCCCGGCGTCCGGGTCGTGGTGGACGCCGGGCTCGCCCGCGAACCCCGCACGGACCACGCCCGAGGCCTGGCCGGGCTCGTCACCGTCCGAGCCTCACTCGCCGCCGCCCGCCAGCGCGCCGGACGAGCGGGGCGTGAGGCCCCCGGCACCGTCTACCGGTGCTGGCACGAGGCTGAGGACGCCCGGGCCGCGCGCTTCCCCACCCCCGAGATCGCCCTCGCCGACCTCACCAGCTTTGCTCTCCAGGCCGCCTGCTGGGGCGACCCGGACGCCACTGGCCTCGCCCTGCCCGACCGTCCCCCGGCGGGGGCGATGGCCGCCGCCCGGCAGACCCTGCACGCCCTCGGCGCGGTCGACGCGGACGGGCGGGCGACGCCGCGCGGGGTCCGCCTCGCCCGCACCGGGCTCCACCCCCGGCTCGGCCGCGCACTGGTCGACGGCGCGGCGGCGGTCGGCGCCCGGCGAGCGGCCGAGGTGGTCGCCTTGCTCTCCGAGGAGCCGCCGCGTGCCCTCGGCGACGACCTCGGCGCGGTCTGGCGGGCGGTCCGAACCGGCAACGATCCCTACGCCGGGCGCTGGCGCGAGGAAGTCCGCCGCCTGCTTCGCGCCGCCCACGACGAACCAGCCACCCTGCTGCCCGACACGACCGCCGCCGGCCTCGTCGTCGCCCTCGCCTTCCCCGAACGAATCGCCCGCGCCCGGGTCGACCGCCCCGCCCCCGGCGAGCGCAGCCCCTACCTGATGGCCTCCGGGACGGCCGCCGAACTCGCCCCGGACACCCGGCTCGGCACCCTGTCCTGGCTCGCCGTCGCGGTCGCCGACCGCCCGGCCGGCTCGCACTCCGCCCGCATCCTGCACGCCGCAGCGCTGGATGAGGCCACCGCCCTACTCGCCGGCGGACCGCTGCTCGAAGCCCGCGAGGAGGTGCACTGGGACACCCGGCGAGGCGAGGTCGTCTCCCGCCAGGTCGAATCCCTCGGCGCGATCGAACTCGCCGAGAAGCCGCTCGACCGCCCCGACCCGACCCTGGTCCGCGCCGCCCTCCTCGAAGGCCTCGCCCGCGAAGGCGTGAGCACCCTGCTCGCCTGGCCCTCCCCCGGCCTACGCGAACGCCTGGCCTTCCTGCACACCGCCATCGGCGACCCCTGGCCCGACGTCTCCGATGCCTCACTCCTCGAACGCGCCGACGAGTGGCTGGAGCCCGAACTCTCCCGCGCCCGCCGCCGCACCGACCTCGCCCGCATCGACACCACGGCGGCCCTCCAGCGCCTACTGCCCTGGGCCGCCGGTGAAGCCGGGCGACTGGACGAACTCGCGCCCGAGCGCATCACCGTCCCGTCGGGCTCCAAGATCCGCGTCGACTACACCACCGAACGCCCAGTGCTGGCCGTCAAGTTGCAGGAACTCTTCGGCTGGGCCGCCGCCCCCGCCCTGGCCGGAGGCCGGGTCCCGCTCACCATCCACCTGCTCTCCCCCGCAGGCCGCCCCGCCGCCGTCACCGGAGACCTGGCGTCCTTCTGGCGCGACGGCTACCGCGCTGTCCGCGCCGACCTGCGAGGCCGCTACCCCCGCCACCCCTGGCCCGAGGACCCGACCACGGCAGAGCCGACCCGCCGCACCAACGCCCGCAAGTGACGCCCTAGTCGACGCAGTCGGCCAGGCGCCGCCGACACTCGTCGAGTGCCTGCGCCACGTCCACCTGATCGAGGAGCTCACCGGCCGCGATCAGGCGTGTCCAGAACTCCGCGGGCCGGCCGCGACCGGCCCGCGGACCGAACCGTGTCAGCGAGCGGAAGACGGACGCCAACTCGCCCTTGACGAAACCGCGATGAAGGCCGACAGCGTGGCCGCTCCCGAGGCTCCCCTGGGCGCGCCACGCGGCCCGCAGGTGCTCCGCGATCACCCGCTCCCGCTCGTCGAGCTGCTTCGTGACGTCGAACACCCCGAATATCTCCAGGACTTCGCCGTAGAGGTCTTCCTCGCCCGGTCGGAACTCGGCCTGCAGGCCCGGCTCGCTGCTCAACCGTCGCCGCAGCTCCGCCTCCTCGATCCCCAACGCCAGCCCAACGGCCAACGCGGCACCCTCCCACCGCTGCGGCACCCGCACGGCCAGCTCCCCGCAGACCACTGCGGGCGCCACCCCCGCCCGCAACCGCTCCCGGGCCTCCGCCACCAACGCCGACCCGTTGTCCACCGCAAACCCCTTCGCCGCCTGGTATCCGATCAGCCTTCCATCCCGAACCAGGCGAGTGTCGCGGGGGTGCTGCACCCCGGCCTCGCGCTGCCGGCGAGAGAGCCGGTCAACGCCGGGACCGACCTCTACGCTCGCGCCTACGCGGTCCGGGCCGTCCCGCTCGGGCTGGCCACCGCACTGCTCCTGCTGACCGGCGCGTCCCACGGTGCCGCCTGGCCGATGCTGGTGGTCGCGGGGCTGGCCCAGGTCGGCGACTCCGCGATCGGCGCCCGGTACCGCAACCGCGGCATGACCTTCGGCGCCGGCGCCTTCGCCGTCCTCCACCTCGCCACGGCCGTCTGGATCGCCCGATGAGGGGACTGTTCGGCGCACCGACCGCGACATACCCGCTGCACGGCACGGCTGGCGCAAGGCCGTCGCGAAGATCACCGATGCGGGAGGAGCTGCTGGCCTTCTACGAGTTCCCGGCCGAGCACTGGATCCACCTGCAGACCACGAACCCCATCGAGTCCACGTTCTCCACCGTCAAGCTCCGCACCAAGGTCACCCGCGGCGCCGGCAGCCCGGCGGCCGCGCTCGCGATGGTGTTCAAGCTCGTCGAGTCCGCCCAGGCCCGCCGGCGCGCGATCACCGGCACCCGCCTCGTCGCCCTCGTCCGCTCCGGCGCCAGGTTCGAGAACGGCGTCCTGGTCGAGCGCACGGAGACCGCCGCTGCCTGATCACGCTGCCCAGTTGTGTGGCCAACTGCGGCGGAGTCAGCCCAGCACGCCGGTCAGGGCGCGGACGAGTACGGCATCGAACCGGTCGCGGGGGTCGTCGGGCGGGGAGGTGGCGAGCAAGGCGGTGATGCGGGGGTGGCTTCCCCCGGCGGCAACGTGGCGGAGGTAAGCGGCGGATTGGCGCGTGGCACTGGTGTCCGCGGCAGCCATTTCGTTCTGGACGAACAGCGCGGTCAGGCCGCTGAGGAGGGCGAATGCCTCGAGTTTGCGCGCGGGGCCAGCCGGGTGGTCGGCGAGCACGTCGAGCACGTGCTCCAGGAGGTCGATCCCGTGGGGGCCGAGAGTGGGGCGGCTCATGACCATGGTCGGCAGCCACGGGTGGCGGCGCATGATCTGCCGGGCCTGGCAGGCAATGGCGAGCAGGTCGGCCTGCCAGTCGCCGGTGGGGGCGGGCAGGTTGTAGTCGCGCGCGGTGCTGTCGGTCATCAGGTCGAGCAGGTCGTCACGAGTGGCCACGTAGCGGTAGAGCGAGGCGGCGCCGGTGCCCAGGATGGATGCGAGGCGGCGCATCGAGACGGCCTCCAGGCCCTCGCGGTCGGCCAGTTCTACCGCGGCAGCGGTGATCTCGGCGCGGCTGCGCTCGGGCGGGCGTCCGACCGGTGCCTGCTCCGGCCGCATCCAGATCACCGGCTCCTGCTGTCCTGCCACTGCCACCTCCCGTGTTGCCACCAGCCTACCTATCGCATACGGTGTTCGCGAACGGTGTATGCGAATGGGAGGGATGCGATGACACGCTTCGCGCACAACGGCGAGATCCAGATCGCCTTCGAGGACCTGGGCGGCTCGGGCGGCGACCCGCTGCTGCTCATCATGGGACTGGGAACCACACGGTTCTGGTGGCCGGACGGCCTGGTGGCCGAACTGGTCGGCCGCGGCTTCCACGTCGTGGCCTACGACCAGCGTGACGCGGGCGAATCCACCCACCTGCCCAACCGGCGCGTCGGCCCGCCGATCAAGGCCCTGCTGCAGCGAGAAGCTCCCGCCTACAGCGTCGAGGACTTCACCGACGACGCGATCGCCGTCCTCAACGCCCTCGGCTGGAAAGGCGCCCACCTCTTCGGCCACTCGATGGGTGGGCTCATCGCGCAGCGCATCGCGATCCGCCACCCGCAGCGCGTGCTGAGCCTGACCACCTCCTCGGCCGTCCCCAGCGACGCGAAAGGCCTGAGCATCCTGCGCTACCTACGCCTGGCATGCCTGCCCCGATTCGCCCGGCTTCACCACCCCGAGACCCCTCAGGGCAACCTGGACCTGGCGGTGGCCATCGCCCGCATCCTGGCCATGCCCGGCCAGCACATCGACGAGCACGATGTGCGCGAGTTCGTAGACAAGGAGGCAGCGCACCAGGTCGCCAGCTTCCGCGACTCGAAGGCGCAGAGCCGCCAGATCGGCGCGAAGTGGCACGGCGGGCCGCTCGCCCAGATCACCGCACCGACCCTGGTGCTGCACGGCGAGCGCGACCCGCTTCTGCGAGCAGCGTCCGCGCGCGACATCGCCGCCGCGATCCCCGGCGCACGCCTGCACCTTGTGCCCGGCGTCGGTCACTTCCTCGCCCGCGATGTCTGGGCCACCTACGCCGACGAACTGCGCGCGCTCGCCAACCATGCCGACGAGCAACCGCAGATCAACGGGGTCACGCACAGGTAGCCGGAGACCGCTGCCCGACACACTCCGTCGCGACCAACTGGAACCGAACTACCCCGCCCCGTCGAGGAGATCCGAGGACGCCCGACCCACAACTCTTGACAATTGCTCAACATCGCTCTCGCGCAGTCCCTGCATTGCAGTAGCCCATGCATGTAGTTGGTCTGAAACGCCTGGAGCCCAACCGCCTCGGCCTCAGTGTCCGCATGAGTCTGAAACCAGTCCGGATGCTCGACCTGCGCCTTCCAGTCCACCTTCCCCCAGAGCCGCCTCAGTACACCGCTCGTGTTGAGCAGTTCGTCGGCTCTCTCCACCAGGTCCGGCGGCATACGGCGCTGACCGGTCTCATACCGAGTGATTCGTCCGACTGCAGTGCAGATGCCTGCATAGCGTGATTGCGCACTACCCTCGCGCTCCCTCATCCGCCCCCCGAGGAACTCCGCCATGCTCAAAACCCACCACCCCCGCACGTTCGCCGCCCTGCCCTCCAACCCGCGCCCGGATTCCGAGGCCGATACCGGCGCACGGCGCGATGTCGTGCGGGTCCCTCAGGTCGGCAGGGGTGCTCTCCAGGCCCTCGAAGATGTTCTCGAAGGTCCTGTTCTCGATCAGGTAGCTGCCCCACTCGCTGTCCTTGAAGGACAGCGTGATGCCCTCTCCCTCGACCGGTAGGGGGCGGAGGGCGGAGACGACGCTCCGGCATGCGGCCGGGAAGGCCGCAGCGGTCGGCAGGGGCTTCTCGTTGACCGCGCTCACGAGTCGGCCGATCGTCTCACGGGCGTGGTGGATGTTGAGGAATCGCATGGACGCACGCTCCTTCGCCGGAATGCTGGGGAACCACGCGCCCGGCCCCAATTGAGGTGGGGCCGGGCGCGCGACTACTTCAGGCGCTCAGGCCGGCCGTCAGTGGGTCCAGCCGCCCATCATCGAAGTGTTGTCCTCGCCCAGGAACGCCCGGACGTTGGCTGGGCCGCCGCCCCCGCCCTGGCCGGAGGCCGGGTCCCGCTCACCATCCACCTGCTCTCCCCCGCAGGCCGCCCCGCCGCCGTCACCGGAGACCTGGCGTCCTTCTGGCGCGACGGCTACCGCGCCGTCCGCGCCGACCTGCGAGGCCGCTACCCCCGCCACCCCTGGCCCGAGGACCCGACCACAGCGGAACCCACCCGCCGCACCAACGCCCGGAAGTAATGGACACCTTCCGTCCGGCGGATCACTACGCCGGGAAGTCGCCGGCCTGCACGCTGGAGAGGAAGGAGGCCCAGGCCGAGGCCGGGAAGACGAGCACCGGGCCGTGAGGGTCCTTGGAGTCACGTACGGGGACGAGGCCGGGGAATCCGGGGGCCACCTCGATGCAGTCGCCGCCGTCCGGGCCACTGTGGCTGCTCTTGCGCCAGCTGGCCGCGTCGAGCTCGTTCCTCATCATCTCTGAACCCTTCCAGCGCCTCGGCGATCAGCGCGAGCGATTCGGCCGCCGTGAGTGCATCGCCACGCAGCCGATCATAGCGCCGCCGGTGCCCTGAAACGATGGCTGGATCGTCGCTCGAACTACCCCGGTCAAGACTCTCCGAGTACACCAGGTGCTGCCCATCCGGCATCTCCAGAAGGACCATTGAGGTCTTGACGATCGTCGCCCGAGCCGCGAACGGCACCACCTGAATGACGATGTTCCCGCGCTGAGCAACGCGCAGCAGGTGCTGCATCTGCCGCACCATCACCCTCGGCCCGCCGACCACCGACCGGATGGCACTTTCGTCCAGGAGAACGACCAACTGCGGCCCACCATTGGCGAGGAACCGCTCCTGCCTCGCAAGCCTTGCCGCGACTCGCTCCTCGATCACTTCAGGGCGTTCATCAGTACCGCCCGCCTCGAACATCGCTCTCGCGTAGTCCCTGCATTGCAGCAGCCCATGCATGTAGTTGGTCTGAAACGCCTGGAGCCCAACCGCCTCGGCCTCCGTGTCCGCATGGGTCTGAAACCAATCCGGGTGCTCGACCTGCGCCTTCCAGTCCACCTTCCCCCAGAGCCGCTTCAGCGCACCGCCCGTGCTGAGCAGTTCATCGGCTCTCTCCACCAGGTCCGGCGGCATGCGGCGCTGACCGCTCTCGTACCGAGTGATGTTCGTCCGACTGCAGTGCAGAAGCTTGCCCAGCTCCTCCTGGGTGTAGTTGGCCAGCTCCCGGTAGAACCGCAGCTCCTCGCCGAACAACTCGGCCGAACTCGCCGTCAACCCCCGCTTGTGTCGCCGATGTGCCACAGTCGGCCCCCTCACGCACCACGCGCCCCCGGCAGCTGATTTCGGCCATCACCGTACCTCCGCAGCCTCAGTGATTGACACCAGAACGCAATCATTTGCCTGCACAGGGTGATTGCGCACTACTCTCGCGCTCCCCCTTCCGCCCCCTGAGGAACTCCCCCATGCTCAAAACCCACCGACCCCCAAACGTTCGCCGCGTACCTCCCACTCGCGCGCCCGACCCGCGCGGCGCCTGCTCATTCAGGTGAAGTTGCGAGCGCAGCGACCCAGGCCCTCCGACGCCCCGGGAAACCTCCTGCGTGACAGCCGCCCATTTGGAGCGGCCGCGCCCCACCACGGAGAACCCCATGCGCCTCGCCCCGCGCTCCGCCGCGCTCGCAGCCGCCGCCCTGTCCATCACCGCACTGGCCGGCCCGGCCCCTGCCGCCGCCACCCCCACCGTCCACGGCGCGCCGCAGGCCCTGGCCGGCCGGTACCTCAACCTGCACCAGTGCGTCTACAACAGCCCGCTCGGGGCGCCCACCTTCGACCTCATGACCACCCTGGTCCCGAGCCAGGACGGGCGGTTCAGCGCAGCGACGGACGTCTCCGACACCCCCGCTCCCGCCGCTGTGTGCGGCCCCGGGGACGGGAGGTACGAGCATGTCTACACGGCCGCCCAACCCTACGACCTGACGTCCGGCCGCTACCTGAACCTGCACCAGTGCATCTTCTGGAGCGACTTCGACCTCGACCACCTCACCACGGCGGTGGGGACCACCGATGTCAAGTTCGTCGCCGGCACCAACGTCTCCAACACCCGTGACACCACAGTCAGCTGCGGCGGCGGAGGCACCGACCACCCCATCCCCCTGCTGTCGAGCGTCACGCCCCTGGACCTGACCGCCGGGCGGTACCTGAACCTGCACCGGTGCATGTACTACTTCGACGGTTTCCGGGACCATCTCACGACCTTCGGCACGAGCGGGGACGGACGGTTCCAGGCCGGGACGAACATCTCCAACACCCCTGACACCAAGCCCTCCTGCGGCCCCGGCGACGGGCGGTACCAGCTCGTCCCGGTCCTCTCGGGCGTCAAGGCCCTCCTCATCAACTGAGGCCCGCCGCCCAACCGGCCCCGCACACCCCTGCGGTGCGGGGCCGGTCCCGTAGCCGGGGAGATCTACGGCGTGGCTTGCACCATCGAGGGGCCCGGACGCGAACCGCGTCCGGGCCCCTCGAAGCCTCCGCCGTCAGTGCGAGGAGCCCGGCGTGAACGTCGGGTCCGGACTACTCGGCGGGTGAGGGATGCCGACCTGGGTGGGGCTGCAGGTGATGAGCCTTCCCGCCGCGTCGTGAATGCAGGTGTGCTGCGGGTCGGGCTCCTGCGGCTCGGTCCGGCAGTTGGTGCACGGCACCGGCGCCATGTCGTGCGGATCCTGCCCGGCCGGGGCCGCCGGGGCCTTCGGCTTCGCGGCCGGCGCGGCGCCCTGCGACTTGGCGGCAGGGGCGTCCGAGGCCTTCGCCGCAGGCTTTCGGGGCGCGGCCGGGGCGCTGCTCTCCGGTTCGTCCGCCGCGGGCTCGACGGACGCCGGAGCCGGTTCCGCCGCCATGGACGGGCTCGGCGACGGAGACGCCTCGGTGGGCGTCGCAGTCGCAGTCGTGGTCGGCGTCGGCGCCGCGGTCGGCGAGGGCTCCGCCGTGGGACTCACCGTCGCGCTCGGCGTGGCCGTACCGACCGCGACCGGAGCCGTCGGCCCGTCCCCGCCGCCGGACAGCGCCCAGACCGACCCGCCCGCCAGCAGCAGCGCCGCCAGCGCGGCCGGGACCACCAACCGGGGCCGCGGGAACCTCCGCTGCTTCCCGCCCTCGTCCGTCTCCGTCATCGCCGCCCCCCCGCTCCTCGCCGCGCCCATTGCGCGACGGACCGGCAGATCGTAGCGACGGGCCCGGACACTCGCGTGTCCGGGCCCGTCGGTGGCAGTGCGGCGGTGCGTCAGTGCGCGGCGGCCTCCCAGTTGGCGCCGACGCCGACCGAGACGTCCAGCGGGGCGCGCAGCGGGTAGGCGCCGGCCATCTGCTCGCGGACGATGGCCTCGACCTGCTCGCGCTCGCCGGGGGCCAGCTCCAGGACGATTTCGTCGTGGACCTGGAGCAGCATCCGGCTGGTGAGGCGGGCGGCGCGCAGGGCCTCGTCCACCCGGAGCATGGCGATCTTGACGATGTCGGCGGCCGAGCCCTGGATCGGGGCGTTGAGGGCCATCCGCTCGGCCATCTCGCGGCGCTGGCGGTTGTCGCTGTTGAGGTCCGGCAGGTAGCGGCGGCGGCCGAGCAGGGTCTCGGTGTAGCCGGTCGCGCGGGCCTCGTCGACGACGCGGCGCAGGTAGTCGCGCACGCCGCCGAAGCGCTCGAAGTAGGTGTCCATCAGGCCCTGGGCCTCGGCGGGCTTGATGCCGAGCTGCTGCGAGAGCCCGTACGCGGACAGCCCGTACGCCAGGCCGTAGGACATCGCCTTGATCTTGCGGCGCATCTCGGCGTCGACCGCGCCGCCGGGGACCTCGAAGACCTGGGAGGCGACGGTGGTGTGGAGGTCCTCGCCGGAGGCGAAGGCCTCGATCAGCGCCTCGTCCTCGGACAGGTGCGCCATGATCCGCAGTTCGATCTGCGAGTAGTCGGCGGTGAGCAGCGACTCGTAGCCCTCGCCGACGATGAAGGCGCGGCGGATCGCGCGGCCCTCCTCGGTGCGGACCGGGATGTTCTGCAGGTTCGGGTCCTGCGAGGAGAGCCGGCCGGTGGCGGCGACCATCTGGTTGAAGGTGGTGTGGATCCGGCCCTTGGGCGAGACCGTCTTGAGCAGGCCCTCGACGGTGGTGCGCAGCTTGGCCTGGTCGCGGTGGCGCAGCAGGATGACCGGCAGCTCGTTGTCGGTCTGGGTGGCCAGCCAGGTGAGCGCGTCGGCGTCGGTGGTGTAGCCGGTCTTGATCTTCTTGGTCTTCGGGAGGGCGAGTTCGCCGAAGAGGATCTCCTGGAGCTGCTTGGGCGAGCCGAGGTTGAACTCGTGCCCGGCGGCGGCGTGCGCCTCCTCGACGCAGCGCTGGATCTCGGCGGCGAACTGCGACTCGAGCCGGGTGAGCCACTCGCGGTCGGCGGCGATGCCGTAGCGCTCCATGCGGGCGAGCAGGGCGGCGATGGGCAGTTCCATGTCGTGCATCAGCCCGGCGGCGCCGACCTCGGCGAGGCGGGTGTCGAAGAGCGCGGCGAGGTCGAGCACGGCGCGGGCCTGGAGCATGAGCGCCTGGGCGTGCGCGGTTTCGTCCTCCTCCGGTGCGTCGAAGGCGAGTTGGCCGCTCTCGGCGGCGGGGGCCGGGGTGAGCGAGCGGGCCAGGTACTCCTCGGCGAGCACCTCCAGGGTGAAGGTGCGGCGGCCGGGCTTCTCCAGGTAGGCGGCGAGGGCGGTGTCGGCGACGACGCCCTCGACGGTCCAGCCGCGCTCGGCGAAGGCGCGCATGACCTGCTTGGCGATGTGCAGGGCCTTGGGGGCGGCCGGGTCGGCGAGCCAGCCGGCGAAGGCCTGCTCGTCCTCCTCGGCGAGCAGCGCCGGGTCGAACCAGGCGGCCGTCTCCCCTGCGGCGAGGGCGACTTCGGTGACCTCGCCGGTGCCGAGCGCCCACTGGTAGACGGCGGCCAGGGCGACGGTGGTCTTGCCGTCACCGGCGTGCTCGCGCAGCCAGGCGGCCAGCGTGCCCGGGTCGGTGAGCAGTTCGCCGTCGACCTCGACGCCGGGGGCGAGTTCGGCGGCCGCCTCCTCGCCGGTGGTCGGGTCGATGCCGAAGACGCGGTCGCGGAAGTTGGCGTTGCGGAACTCCAGCGACTCCATCAGGGTGCCGACGGCGGTCTTGTCGAAGGCCTGGCGGGCCAGGTCGGCGACGCCCAGCGGGAGTTCGACGTCGCGGACCAGCTCCGTCAGCCCCCGGTTGCGCTTGACCGAGTCGAGGTTGTCGCGCAGCTTCTCGCCGATCTTGCCCTTCACCTCGTCGGCGCGGGAGACGAGTTCGTCGAAGGAGCCGAACTGGTTGACCCACTTGGCGGCGGTCTTCTCGCCGACGCCGGGGATGCCGGGCAGGTTGTCGGACGGGTCGCCGCGCAGGGCCGCGAGGTCGGGGTACTGGCGGGGGGTGACGCCGTACTTCTCGGTCACCTTCTCCGGGGTGAAGCGGGTGAGCTCGGAGACGCCCTTGGTCGGGTAGAGCACGGTGACGTGGTCGGTGACCAACTGGAGCGAGTCGCGGTCGCCGGTGACGATGTCGACGTCGTAGCCGGCCGCCTCGGCGGCGGTGGCCAGGGTGGCGATGATGTCGTCGGCCTCGAAGCCCTCGACCGTGAGCCGGGGGATGTTCATGGCGTCGAGCAGTTCGCCGATCAGGCCGATCTGGCTGCGGAACTCGTCCGGCGTCTTGGCGCGGTTGGCCTTGTAGTCGGGGAACTCGACGGAGCGGAAGGTCTGCCGGGAGAGGTCGAAGGCGACGGCGAGGTGGGTGGGGGCCTCGTCCCGGACGGTGTTGGCGAGCATCGAGGCGAAGCCGTAGACCGCGTTGGTGGGTTGTCCGGTGGAGGTGTTGAAGTTCTCCACGGGCAGGGCGTAGAAGGCCCGGTAAGCCATCGAGTGCCCGTCGAGCAGCATCAGCCGGGGTCGCGGGCCGGCCCCGCCGCCACCCGTCGCGCCCTTGTCCGTACTCTGCGTAGCCACGTCAACGTCCGTTCCTGCCGATTCCACTACCGGCCACCGATCCTATGGCCCGGCACCGACAAAAGGGGCACCGGCGAAACCCGCACCCAGGCGGCGGCGCGGGCACTACCAGCGAGTAGGACGGTCGTACCATCACAGGCAGCACGACCCGTGACCCCCGAGCGGCAGGAGTTCCCCCCATGACCGACGCGGCCCCCGACACCACCCCCGTCCTGAAGGTCCCGCAGGACGTACTGGACCACTTCGCCAAGCTCGGGGTGGACTCGGAGACCTTCTCCGGCGGCCGCCTCGGCGAGAAGCTCGGCATCCGGATCGTCGAGGCCTCCGGCGACCGCGTGGTCGGCACCATGCCGGTGGAGGGCAACCAGCAGCCGTACGGGCTGCTGCACGGCGGCGCGTCGGCGGCGCTGGCCGAGACGCTGGGCTCGATCGGCGCGATGCTGCACGCGGGCCCCGGCCGGTACGCGGTGGGCGTGGACCTCAACGCCACCCACCACCGTTCGGCCACCTCCGGTCTGGTCACCGGGGTGGCGACGGCGGTGTTCAAGGGCCGCACCGCCGCCACCTACGAGATCGCGATCACCGACGACACCGGCAAGCGGATCACCAGCTGCCGACTGACCTGCATGCTGCGCGACTTGTAATCCCTGAGCAGCAAGAACCTTACGGCCACGAATAGTTGCGGCCGGACAGCATCAAGTCCCTTTCCCGCCCCCTTGTTTGACTTTCCGCCGCCCTGGGCAGGCGTTGGGTCTGGACAAGGGGGCGGTGGCATGCCCGGGGGCGGTCGGCACGGCTCCGGAATCTGTGACGCTGCGTAACAATCAGGAAATCCAAGCAAACGGCGGTTCCGCGGCCTCCGGGCGCCCCTGACCCCCTTCGCCGCGCCCTCCTTGTCCGAAATCCGGACGCGTGCGACTGAAAGAAGCGCACCGAACATCGGCGTCCGATTATCGACGATGCCAGCCGCAACCCCCATTTCTGGCCCTTACATGCCTCTACCAGCGAGTAAGCGCCCGGAAGTTCCGGGTCGGTCGAGCCAAAACGACCACATGCTGAGACAATTACTCCGTGTGCTCATAACAAGAGAATCACAGCCTGCTCGCACCACTGCCCGAGCCGCCCAACGAGGCCTAGAGTCACGGCCAGTCACCGCGCCATCCGGAATGGACCGGCCCTCCGCGCACCCCGGCTCCCGCCACTCAGGCGCGGGCGCCTCCTGAACCGAAGGGGACCCTCGTGCGTCATCGTTCTGCAGTTGTCGTGAGCATTGCCGTGATCGGCGCCCTCAGCCTCAGCGCCTGTGGCTCCCGCGGGTCCAAGTCCGGCGACGGCGCCGGCAGCAAGGACAACAGCGCCTCCACCACCGTCGTCATCGGCGTCGACGCGCCGCTCACCGGCGACCTCTCCGCCCTCGGCCTCGGCATCCGCAACTCCGTGGACCTCGCCGTCAAGAAGGCCAACGAGACCAACGAGGTCCCCGGCGTCAAGTTCGAGATCAAGGCCCTCGACGACACCGGCAAGCCCGCCCCCGGCCAGCAGAACGCCACCCAGCTGGTCGCCGACGACAAGGTCCTCGGCGTCGTCGGCCCGCTCAACTCCAGCGTCGCGCAGTCCATGCAGCAGATCTTCGACGACAAGAACCTCGTCGAGATCTCCCCCGCCAACACCGGCGTCGCCCTCAGCCAGGGCGAGAAGTGGGCCAGCGGCGACAAGAAGCGCCCCTTCAAGTCCTACTTCCGCACCGCCACCACCGACGCCGTCCAGGGCCCCTTCGCCGCCCAGTTCCTCTACAACGACGCGAAGAAGACCAGCGTCTTCCTCATCGACGACCAGAAGACCTACGGCGCCGGCCTCGCCGCCACCTTCAAGGGCGAGTTCACCAAGCTCGGCGGAAAGCTCGCCGGCGAGGAGCACGTCAACCCCGACGACCGCGACTTCGCCGCCATCGTCACCAAGGTCAAGAGCTCCGGCGCCGACGCCGTCTACTACGGCGGCGAGTACCCCGCGGCCGGCCCGCTCTCCCTCCAGCTCAAGGAGGCCGGCGTCAACATCCCGCTGATGGGCGGCGACGGCATCCAGAGCGGCGACTTCATCAAGCTCAACCCCAAGAGCCAGGGCGACTTCGCCACCGCCGTCGGCCTGCCCGTCGAGTCCCTCGACACCGCCAAGAAGTACATCGCCGACTACAAGGCGGCCAACTACAAGGACGCCTACGAGACCTACGGCGGCTACTCCTACGACAGCGCCTGGGCCATCATCCAGGCCGTCAAGAACGTCGTGAAGGACAAGGGCAAGCTCCCCACCGGCGCCGACGCCCGCACCGCCGTCCGCGACGCCGTCCAGAACGTCTCCTTCGACGGCGTCACCGGCAAGGTCTCCTTCGACGAGTTCGGCGACACCACCAACAAGCAGCTCACCGTCTACACCGTCAAGGACGGCAAGTGGGCCGTGGAGAAGTCCGGCACCTTCAGCGGCTGACGGGCCCCTCAGGAACAGCTCCACCAGCGCGCGGGGGCGCCACGAGTGCCCCCGCGCGCCCCCACATCCACCACACCCACGCGGACACCCCCGAACGCACTACGGAGGCCCAGCGGTGCACGACCTACCGCAGCAGCTGGCCAACGGCCTGATCCTCGGCGCCCTCTACGGACTCGTCGCGATCGGCTACACGATGGTCTACGGCATCGTCCAGCTCATCAACTTCGCCCACGGCGAGATCGTCATGGTCGGCGGCTTCGGCGCCCTGACCGCCTACCTCGCCCTCCCCGGCGGCACCACCCTGTGGCTGGCCCTACCGCTGATGCTGATCGCCGGCATCCTGGTCTCCACCCTCACCGCCGTCGCCGCCGAGCGCTTCGCCTACCGGCCGCTGCGCAACGCCCCCCGGCTCGCCCCGCTCATCACCGCCATCGGGCTGTCCATCTTCCTGCAGCAGCTCGTCTTCTCCTTCTACCCCGACGCCAAGAAGGCCCGGGTCTTCCCCAAGATCCCCGGCGACCCCTTCAGCCTCGGCTCCGTCACCATCCAGCGCAGCGACCTCTTCCTGATCATCGCCGCCCCGCTGTGCATGCTCGCCCTCGGCTGGTTCGTCACCCGCACCCGCTCCGGCCGCGCCATGCAGGCCACCAGCCAGGACCCTGACACCGCCAAACTGATGGGCATCGACACCGACCGCATCATCGTGCTGGCCTTCGCCATCGGCGCCGCCTTCGCCGCCGTCGCGGCCGTCGCCTACGGACTGCGCAGCGGCCAGGTCGACTTCCGCATGGGCTTCATCCTCGGCCTCAAGGCCTTCACCGCCGCCGTCCTCGGCGGCATCGGCAACATCTACGGCGCCATGCTCGGCGGCATCGCCCTCGGCCTCGCCGAGGCCCTCGCCACCGGCTACATCCAGCACCTGCCCGGCATGGACCTCTTCGGAGGCGGCGCCTGGAAGGACGTCTGGGCCTTCGTACTCCTCATCCTCGTGCTCCTCGTCCGGCCCCAAGGCCTGCTCGGCGAGCGCGTCGCGGACAGGGCGTGACCACCATGACCACCACCAGCACCGAGACCACCCCGGTCATCCCCCTGCCGACCCGCGCCGCCGTCGCCCTCACCGGCCTCGGCGCCCTCGCCACCGCCGTCTCCGCCGCCATGTCCTGGACCTGGACCAGCGACTTCCCCGGCGACCTCACCTACTTCGGCTCCCCCGCCGGCCTGCAGTGGCTCGCGATCGTCGCCGGCGTCCTCACCCTGCTGCTGCTCCTCGCCGTCCAGGGCACCCCCGGCCTGCGCTGGGCCGCCCCCGCCCGCAGCAACAACGCCGTCCTCTACGCCGCCACCGGCGCCCTGGCCGTCGCCGCCTACTCCGTCGCCGCCATCTCGGTCGAACTCGGCGGCCTGGCCAACCTCGAACCCGGCGGCTGGGTCCTCGCCGCCGGCGGCCTGACCACCGTCCTCGGCGCCCTCGGCCTCCCGCTCGACCGCCGCACCCACGTCCCGCTGCGAATCCTCGACAAGCGGCTCTTCCTGCTCGTCCCCGCCGCCCCGATCGGCTGGTTCGCCGCCCACGCCATCCCCGACGACCAGCCGGTCGCCCCGGTGATGACCGCCCTGTCCGGCGCCCTCGCCATCGCCACCGGCGCCGTCCTGCTGCTCCAGCTCGGCCACCTCGCCAACAGCCGGCTGCGCCTGGGCAAGATCGACCGCCCGCTGGACACGCCGCGCCAACTCCCCTCCTGGGTCGAGGTCCTGATCATCGTGCTGGCCTTCGGACTCGGCCTGTACGCGATCACCTTCGGCATCGACACCGAGTACGGCGAACTCTTCACCGGCTACCTGCTGCTGGCCGGCTTCGTGGTCGCCGCGCTCGGCAGGTCCGGCCTGCTCGCCCGACTGCGCGCCCTGACCGTCAAGCACCGCCCGGTCACCACCGGCGCCGCCTTCGCCGCCGCGGCCAGCTTCCCCTTCACCCAGAGCAGTGACCAGTACACCTCAGTCGCCACCAACATCCTGATCTTCGCCACCGTCGCCCTCGGCCTCAACATCGTCGTCGGCCTGGCCGGCCTGCTCGACCTCGGGTACGTCGCCTTCCTCGGCGTCGGCGCCTACGCCGCCGCCCTGGTCTCCGGCTCCCCCGCCTCACCCATCCACGTCCAGTTCCCGTTCTGGGCCGCGATGCTCACCGGCGCCGTCGTCTCGATGATCTTCGGCGTGCTGATCGGCGCCCCCACCCTGCGGCTGCGCGGCGACTACCTCGCCATCGTCACCCTCGGCTTCGGCGAGATCTTCCGCATCACCATGCTCAACCTCAACGGCACCACCGGCCCCAAGATCACCAACGGCTCCAACGGCATCCCGCGCATCCCCGACCTGGAGATCCTCGGCTTCGACCTCGGCAAGACCCACACCGTCGCCGGCATCGAACTCGGCCGATTCTCCAACTACTACCTGCTGATGCTGCTCGTCACCGCCCTCGTCGTCCTGGTCTTCGCCCGGGTCGGCAACTCCCGCATCGGCCGCGCCTGGGTCGCCATCCGCGAGGACGAGACCGCCGCCGAGGCCATGGGCATCAACGGCTTCCGCCTCAAGCTGCTCGCCTTCGCCATGGGCGCCTGCCTGGCCGGCCTGGCCGGCACCGTCCAGGCCCACGTCAGCTACACCGTCACCCCCGACCAGTACACCTTCGCCGAAGCCCTGCCACCCAACTCCGCCTTCCTGCTCGCCGCCGTCATCCTCGGCGGCATGGGCACCATCAGCGGCCCGCTGGCCGGCGCCACCCTCCTCTTCCTCATCCCCAAGAAGCTCGAATTCCTCTCCGACTACCAGCTCCTCGCCTTCGGCGCCGCCCTCATCGTCCTGATGCGCGTGCGCCCCGAAGGCCTCATCCCCAACCGGCGCCAGCAGCTGGAATTCCACGAGGCCGCCATCCCGGCCCAGCCCACCGGCGAGCCGACCGCACTCACCAAGGCAGGGGCGTGACCCACGCGATGACCACTGCTGCTGCTCCCCTGGACGCGGCGCCCCAAGGCGTCAAGCCCCTGCTCGAAGTCACCGGCGTCACCATGCGCTTCGGCGGCCTCACCGCTGTCAACGACGTCTCCCTGACCGTCGGCGAGGGCGAGATCATCGGCCTGATCGGCCCCAACGGCGCTGGCAAGACCACCTTCTTCAACTGCCTCACCGGCCTGTACGTCCCCACCGAGGGCACCGTCCGCTACCGCGACACCCTGCTGCCGCCCAAGCCCCATCTGGTCACCCAGGCCGGCATCGCCCGCACCTTCCAGAACATCCGGCTCTTCGCCAACATGACCGTCCTGGAGAACGTCCTCGTCGGCCGCCACACCCGGACCAAGGAAGGCATCTTCTCCGCCATCCTGCGCGGCCCCGGCTACCACCGCGCCGAAGCCGAGAGCCGCGCCAAGGCCATGGAACTCCTCGCTTTCACCGGCCTCGCCGACAAGGCCGACCACCTCGCCCGCAACCTCCCCTACGGCGAGCAGCGCAAGCTGGAGATCGCCCGCGCCCTCGCCTCCGACCCCGGGCTGCTCCTGCTCGACGAGCCCACCGCGGGCATGAACCCGCAGGAGACCCGGGCCGCCGAGGAACTCGTCTTCGCCATCCGCGACAAGGGCATCTCGATCCTCGTCATCGAGCACGACATGCGCTTCATCTTCAACCTCTGCGACCGGACCGCCGTCCTGGTCCAGGGCCAGAAGATCGTCGAAGGCGACCGCGAGACCGTCCAGAACGACGAACGCGTCATCACCGCCTACCTCGGCGCCCCGCTCGAAGGCACCACCCCGGCCGCGCCGGAGACCGTTACGGAGACCGACCAGTGACCGCACTCCTCGAGGTCGAGGACCTCCGCGTCGCCTACGGCAAGATCGAGGCCGTCAAGGGCATCAGCTTCACCGTCAACCAGGGCGAGGTCACCACCCTGATCGGCACCAACGGCGCCGGCAAGACCACCACCCTGCGCACCCTCTCCGGCCTGCTCAAGCCCACCGCCGGCCGGATCACCTTCGACGGCCAGGACCTGAGTGCGGTGCCCGCGCACAAGATCGTCGCCCTGGGCCTGGCCCACTCCCCCGAGGGCCGGCACATCTTCCCCCGGATGACGATCGAGGAGAACCTCCTCCTCGGTGCCTTCCTGCGCACCGACACGGCCGGCATCACCGCCGACGTGGAACGGGCCTACGGGCTCTTCCCCATCCTCGGCGAGCGCCGCAAGCAGGCGGCCGGCACGCTGTCGGGCGGTGAGCAGCAGATGCTCGCCATGGGCCGGGCGCTGATGTCCCAGCCCAAGCTGCTGATGCTGGACGAGCCCTCGATGGGGCTGTCGCCGCTGATGATGCAGAAGATCATGTCCACCATCGTCGAGCTCAAGGCGAGCGGCACGACCATCCTGCTGGTCGAGCAGAACGCCCAGGCCGCCCTGTCGCTGTCCGACCGCGGCTACGTCATGGAGACCGGCCGCATCGTCCTCTCCGGCACCGGCACCGACCTGTTGCACGACGAGTCGGTCCGCAAGGCCTACCTCGGCGAGGACTGACCCTCTCAACGCCAGAAGGGCCCGGCAGACGCAGTCCGCCGGGCCCTTCCGCCATCCGTCCTACTCGGACTTGCCCTCTTCCGCCTTCTTGCGGTCCTGGGCCTCGCCCTCCTCGATGACCGCCTCGGCCACCGCCGCCATCGTCATCCGCCGGTCCATCGAGGTCTTCTGGATCCACCGGAACGCGGCCGGCTCGGTCAGCCCGAACTTCGTCTGCAGCACGCCCTTCGCCTGGTCCACCAGCTTCCGGGTCTCCAGCCGCTGGGTGAGATCCCCGATCTCCTTCTCCAGCGCCCGCATCTCGGTGTACCGCGACACCGCCATCTCAATGGCCGGAACGAGGTCCGACTTCGAGAACGGCTTCACGATGTACGCCATCGCACCCGCGTCCCGGGCCCGGTCCACCAGCTCCCGCTGCGAGAACGCGGTCAGCATCAGAACAGGAGCCAGGTGCTTCTCGTGGATCTGTTCAGCCGCGGAGAGCCCGTCCAGGACCGGCATCTTCACATCGAAGATCGCCAGATCCGGCTTCAGTTCCTCCACGAGCCGCACCGCCGTCGCCCCGTCCCCCGCTTCGCCGACGACGGTGTACCCCTCCTCTTCGAGCATCTCCTTCAGATCGAGGCGGATCAGCGCCTCGTCCTCGGCAATCACAATCCGGGTGATCTGGGGCGTATCGGTCTCAAGCGGCTGTGCCTGCTCGTCGGCGGTGCTCACGGGGCTCCTAGTTCCGGCGGGGTACTGCAGTAATTGAGGGTACCTAGCAGCGGCCGACCACACACAGCCGGTATGCTCTGTCAGGACTGGCCCCGCCGGGTTGGTGGAACGGCATACACGGATGTCTCAAACACATCTGCCCGAAAGGGCTTGCGGGTTCGAATCCCGCACCCGGCACCAGAATCTTCCTTGTATTCCCAGGTTGCAGGGAATTCACCTCATCTAGTGGACCACACCCAAAGCGTCCACCATCCGACTTGACTCGCCTCACTCTGGCGCACATGACGACTCTCTCCGTGCGCGAACAGGCTGTCCGTCTCCTCCGTCGAGGCATCAGCAATGCCGAGGTCGCCCGCCGCCTCCGCGTCCCGCAGGGCACGGTCTCCTGGTGGAAGCACCAGGACCTCGCCAAACGCAACGAGCTCCCCGGCCGTAAGCGCTCCGCGTGTATGCACTGCTACGACGACGAGCTGAACCGCCCCGCCTACGCCTACCTACTTGGCCTGTACCTCGGTGACGGCCACATCCTGCTGCCCAACGAGTACCGCAGGACCCAGAGCCTCCAGATCACCTGCGATGACAAGTGGCCGGGCATCATGGATTCCGTCGAACAGGCCATGCGCCAGGTCCTCCCCAACAACAAGCCTTGCCGGGTGCGGCGCACCGGATGCCACGACGTCAAGGTCTATTCGAACCATCTGACCTGCCACTTCCCCCAGCACGGCCCCGGCAAGAAGCACGAGCGCGCCATAGCCCTGGAGCCCTGGCAGCAGGAGATCGTCGATGCGCACCCGTGGGAGTTCCTGCGTGGCCTCATCCACTCCGACGGCTGCCGCATCACCAACTGGGCCACGAAGACCGTCGATGGTGTTGTCCGACGCTACGAGTACCCGCGTTACTTCTTTACCAACACGTCCACCGACATCACGCGCCTCTTCACCGCCGCCCTCGACGCCGTCGGCGTCCAGTGGAAGGCGTCGATCCCCCGTCCCACCGGCCAGGTCAATATCTCCATCGCCCGCAGGGACTCCGTGGCCCTCATGGACGCCCACATCGGCCCGAAGTACTAACGGCAGCACAGCGGTTCAGGTGTTCTCGGACTTCTCTTCCTCGTAGGCCGCGCCTGCGCCGGGGCGGTTCATGACCTGCTCGCGGAGGTCGCGCCAGAGTGCGGGCCTGTGGTCGCTCATCTCGGCAATTCCCTCCCGGGCAAGCAGTTGGGCGGCATCCCTCACACGAGGGATGCCGCCCGAGGCCCGGTCAGACGTCCAGCGTCCCCACGTGGTGGACGCGGACGAGGTTGGTGGAGCCTGCGAGGCCGGGCGGGGAGCCTGCCGTGATGACGACGATGTCGCCCTTCTGGCAGCGGCCCAGCGACAGCAGCGCCGCGTCGACCTGTTCGACCATCTGGTCCGTCGTCGGGGCGAACGGGCCGAGGAAGGTCTCGACGCCCCAGGTGAGGGCGAGTTGGCTCCGCACGGCCGGTTCGTAGGTGAAGGCGAGCACCGGGATCGGCGAGCGGTAGCGGGTCAGCCGACGGGCGGTGTCGCCGGACTGGGTGAACGCGATCAGGTACCTCGCGTGCAGGAAGTCGCCGATCTCGGCGGCCGCGCGGGCGACGGCGCCGCCCTGGGTCCGCGGCTTGCTGCCGGTGGTCAGCGGGGGGAGCCCTGCGGCCAGGATGTCGTTCTCGGCGGCCTCGATGATCCGGCTCATGGTCTTGACCGTCTCGACCGGGTACTTGCCGACCGAGGTCTCCCCGGAGAGCATCACGGCGTCCGTCCCGTCCAGGACGGCGTTGGCGACGTCGGAGGCCTCGGCGCGGGTGGGCCGGGAGGCGTTGATCATCGAGTCGAGCATCTGGGTCGCGACGATGACCGGCTTGGCGTTGCGTCTGGCGAGCTTGATGGCGCGCTTCTGGACGAGCGGGACCTGTTCGAGGGGCATCTCCACGCCCAGGTCCCCGCGGGCCACCATGATGCCGTCGAAGGCGTCCACGATGGAGTCCAGGTTCTCGACCGCCTGCGGCTTCTCGATCTTGGCGATGACCGGGACGTGCCGTCCCTCCTCGGCCATCACCCGGTGCACGTCCTCGATGTCGCGTCCGCTCCGCACGAAGGAGAGCGCGATCAGGTCGGCCCCGGTGCGCAGCGCCCATCGCAGGTCGGCGACGTCCTTGTCGCTGAGTGCGGGGACGGAGACGGCGACGCCGGGGAGGTTGAGGCCCTTGTGGTCGGAGACGAGCCCGCCCTCGATGACGAGGCATCGCACCCGGGGTCCGTCGACGGCGACGACCTCCAGGGTGACGCGTCCGTCGTCGACGAGGATGCGTTCGCCCCGGCTGACGTCGCCGGCGAGGCCGGCGTAGGTGGTGCCGCAGCTGTCCTTGTCCCCCACGACGCCCTTGTCGGTGGAGATGGTGAACTCGTCGCCGCGTTCGAGGAGTACCGGCCCTTGGGCGAAGGTGTCGAGCCGGATCTTCGGGCCTTGAAGGTCGACGAGGACGCCGACGCTCCGGCCGGTCTCGTCGGCGGCCTTGCGGACGCGGCGGTAGCGTTCCTCGTGTTCGGCGTGGGTGCCGTGGCTGAGGTTGAATCGGGCGACGTCCATCCCGGCGTCGACCAGGGACTTGATCCGGTCGTACGAGTCGGCGGCGGGCCCGAGGGTGCAGACGATTTTTGCTCGGCGCATACAGCTGAGGGTAGGCATTACCGGCGCGTAACCACGACGCGGGTCCGGACTGCTGGATGACCTTTGGGGTAAGGCGAGTTGAACAAACTGACACGTCCTCGGACCGGTGTGCGACGGCCGTACTGACACCCCCTCCGGGTCCTCCGCCGATGCGATTCCGTGAAACGGTGTTCACCCCTGGTTCACCGTCCCTTCCGTCCGCGCTCCCCGCCCGGCGGGACGCTCGTCACCCCCGGGTGACCACCCGGACGACGGAGCGGACGAGGGGGAGGCGCTCGGCATGAGACGCGCTCTGGGGGTGCTCGCGGCCTTGGTGCTGCTGGGCGGGGTGACGTACGCACTGATCCCGGACGACGGGACGGACCCGAAGAAGCTGGTCACGGTGACCGGGCTGATCGGTTCGGAGAAGCGCGCCTTCTTCGAAAGCCCGGAGGTGAAGGCCGAGTTGGCCAAGCAGGGCCTGGAAGTGCACACCGACTCGACCGGCTCCTGGACGATGAGCGAGCAGGCGAGGAACAGCTCCGGGCTGGACTTCGCGTTCCCGGCGAGCACCGCGCCGGCCCGCGAGATCCAGCGCAACTGGGGGCAGCAGGACTCCCCGCTGGTGCCGTTCTACTCGCCGCTGGTGGTGGTGGCGCACGCGCCGGTGGCGCAGATCCTCCAGGAGAACAAGCTGGCCGCCCAGGACGATCTGGGCGTCTGGACGTTCAAGATGGACGAGTACGTCAACGACCTGAAGGCGAACCGCAAGTGGCAGGACCTGGCGAAGACCGAGGGCCACGGCGAGCTCTCCGGCCCGATCTTCGTCACCACCACCGACCCGGAGAGCTCCTCCTCGGGTGCGCTGTACGTCGCGCTGCTGTCGTTCGTCCTGAACAACAACCTGGTGGTCTCCGACGACGCGGGCGTCGACGCCGCCCGGCCCGTCCTGCACCAGGCGACCGCGCTGCAGGGCGGCCAGAAGAGCAGCAGCGACGAGCCGTTCCGGGACTTCCTCGCGGGTGTCGGCAATCCGCTGATCTTCGGCTACGAGTCCCAGGTCGCCGCGATGGCGCTCCAGGGCCAGCCGACCGGGGACATGGTGGTGATGTACCCGGACACCACGGCCTACTCCGACCACACCGTCATCGCCCGCACCGAGAGCGGGCGGAAGCTGGCCGGCCTGCTCCAGAACGACGAGGTGCTGCGCGCCCTGGAGGTGAGGTTCGGCTTCCGCCCGCAGGCCAGTAGCGGCGCCTTCGCGGATCGGGTGAAGGACATCAGGCAGCCGGTCTTCGCCCAGGACCTGAACGCGGCGAAGGTGAAGCAGTCGCCCGTGCCGTCCCTGGACAACCTGCTCAAGCTGACCGCCGCGGCGAAGGGGAGTGCGAAGTGAACGTCCGGATGAAGCACCGCGGTTGGGCCGCGGCGGCGCTGGCGGCCGTGCTCGCGGCGGCCTCCGCCTGCACCTCCTCCAGCCCCGAGCCCGACCCGAACCCCAGCCCCACGCCCAACGGGACCGCCCGCCCCGGGGTGCTGCGCATCCTGGCGGGCAGTGAACTGCAGGACCTGACCCCGGTCCTGGACGAGGCCAGGAAGGCCACCGGGGTGACGGTGCAGTTCGCCTGGACCGGCACCCTGGACGGCGCGGACGCGGTCTCCTCGGGCCGGGCGGACGGCAAGTACGACGCCGTCTGGTTCCCGTCCAACCAGTACCTGCGCCTGGACCCGACCGGGAAGTCCAAGGTGCTCTCGGAGACCCCGGTGATGGTCTCCCCGGTGGCCGTCGGCGTGCGCTCCTCGGTGCTGAACGACCTCGGCTGGGGCGACGGTTCGAAGGTCACCTGGGCACAGATCGGCGACGCGGCCGCGGCCGGGAAGCTGTCGTACGGGATGTCCGACCCCTCGCGTTCCAACTCCGGCTTCTCCACCCTGGTCGCGGTGGCGGCCGCCTTCTCCGGCGCGGGGGCGGCGCTCACCGAGGAGGACGTGCAGAAGGCGACCCCGCAGCTTAAGCAGTTCTTCACCGGCCAGAAACTGACCTCCGGCTCCTCCGGCTGGCTGGCGCAGGCGTACACCAAGGCCGAGCCCGGCAAGGTCGGCGCGCTGGTCAACTACGAGTCGGTGCTGCTGTCGCTGAACAAGACGCTGCCGCCCGAGCAGCGGCTCACCGTGGTGCGCCCGCAGGACGGCGTGGTCTCGGCGGACTACCCGCTGTCGCTGCTGTCCTCGGCCGCGCAGAGCGAGCGCGATTCCTTCCAGAAGCTGACCTCCTACCTGCTGAAGCCGGAGGTGCAGCAGCGCATCTCCGAGGTGACGCTGCGCCGCCCGGTGACGGCGGGCACCGCCCCGGCGGCCGGGCTGCCCGCAGACCGCCGTCGCGAGCTGCCGTTCCCCGGCACCCGGGCGGTCGCGGACGGCCTGCTGGCCTCGTACCAGAACGAGCTGCGCCGCCCGTCGCGGACGGTGTACGTGCTGGACACCTCGGGTTCGATGGAGGGACCCCGGCTGACCTCGCTGAAGGCGGCGCTGAGCCGGCTGACCGGCACGGACGACACCCGCGGGGTGCGCCGCTTCCGGGACCGCGAGGAGGTGACACTGATCTCCTTCGCCTCCAGCGTGAAGTGGGCCAAGACGCACGCCGTCCCGGCCTCGGGCGGCCAGCCGGGCCCGCAGGCGGAGCTGGCGTCGATCAACGCGGACGTGCAGTCGCTGTCGGCGTCGGGCGGTACCGCGCTGTACGACTCGCTGGAGGAGGCGTACCGGGTGATCGAGCGTCAGCAGAAAGCGGCGAACGACGACCGGTTCACCTCGATCGTGCTGATGACCGACGGGGAGAGCAACGAGGGCGCCACGGACGGCGACTTCAGTCGCTTCCACGACGGGCTGCCGGCCGCGGAGAAGTCGATCCCGGTGTTCCCGATCAAGTTCGGCGAGGCGGCGGTCGGCCAGCTGCAGGGGGTCGCGGACATCAGCGGCGGCAAGCTGTTCGACGGCGGCGGCTCGCTGGACGGGGTGTTCGAGGAGATCCGTGGCTACCAGTGACGGGTTCGGCCGGCAGGCGCTGCGCTACCTGGAGTCGACCCGGAACCTGGTCGGCTGCGCGGGCGGGGCCGTCGGCCTGGGACTGCACTTCGCCGGGCTGGGCGGGGCGTGGTGGCCGGGCGTGGTGGCCGGGCTGTACGGGGTCGGCGCGCTGCTGACCCCGGGCCCGTCGGACCCGCCGCCCCCGCCGCCGCCACCCCCGCCGCCGCCGAGGCCCGAACTGGAGTCGCTCGCCGCCTACCTGGACGCGGTCCCGCTGCCCGCCTCCGCCGGGGTGGACGCCCTGCTGGCCGCGCTGCGCGGGGCCGGCCCCGGCCCGGTGGCGGAGCGGATCGTCCGGCACCGTCTGCCGGTCGCGGTGGACGGCTACCTGCGGGCGCGCACCTGGCTGCCCTGGGCGGGCCCGGATGCGCCGGACCCGGCGGCGGAGCTCGCGCGCGAGGTCAAGCAGCTCTCGTCCGAACTCGACTGAGACCGAGCCGGGTTCGGTTGGCCGGAAATCGACCATCCCGCCCCGATACCGCCCCCTTCTCCGCCCACCTCGGTCACGAACGAGTCGCCAAGATCTCACCTGTTGGAAACGTCGAAGGGCTATCCAGCGGCCCGGCCCGCACGGCAGACTTCTACGCGCGTTCCTCTACGCGCGTCCACCGCATCCGCGCACGCGCGCCACGCACGTCGCACGTAACCAAAGTTGACGGCCCATCGCCGTCGTCCCCACTCGGGAGAGTCGTTCATGTCCCTGAACCGCCGTGACTTCGTCACCCGGTCCGCAGCCACCGCCGCCGGCGCCGCCCTGGCCGGCGGAGCCGTCGTCGCCGCCGCCCCCGCCGCCGCGGCCGCCGAGCCGGACACGGCGGCCGCCAAGGGCAACAAGCACCAGCCCCGCCGCCAGGCCTTCACCGTCATGGGCACCACCGACCTGCACGGCCGGGTGCTCAACTGGGACTACTTCACCGACGCCGAGTACGTCGACAAGGCCCACAACGCGGTCGGCCTCGCCAAGATCTCCACCCTGGCCAACCAGGTGCGCGAGGAGAAGGGCTGGGACCGCTGCCTGCTGATCGACTCGGGTGACATCATCCAGGGCACCCAGCTGACCTACTACTACGCCCGGATCGAGCCGATCGCCACCGACGGCGACAACGTGCCGGACCACCCGATGGCCGTCGCCATGAACCTCATGGGCTACGACGCCGCCGCGCTCGGCAACCACGAGTTCAACTACGGCATCCCGACCGTGAAGGCCTTCGAGGACCAGCTGGAGTTCCCGCTGCTGGGCGCCAACGCGCTGCACGCGAAGAACGAGAAGCCGGCCTTCAAGCCGTACGTGATCAAGGAGGTGTGGCTGGACGAGGACACCCCGCTGAAGGTCGGCATCCTCGGCCTGACCAACCCGGGCATCGCGATCTGGGACAAGGCCAACGTCAGCGGCAAGATGGTCTTCCCGGGCATCGTGGAGACCGCCGCCAAGTACGTGCCCCGGATGAAGGCGGCCGGCGCGGACGTCATCGTCGTCTCCGCCCACTCCGGCATCGACGAGCCGACCACCTACGGCGACCAGCTGCCCTGGCCCGAGGACGCCTCCGGCGAGATGGCCGAGACGGTCCCGGACATCGACGCGGTGCTGGTGGGTCACACCCACAAGGAGGTCGCGCAGCGCCTCATCGTCAACAAGAAGACCGGCAAGACCGTCGTGCTCTCCGAGCCGCTGTGCTGGGGCCAGCGACTGAGCTGCTTCGACTTCGAGGTCGAGTTCGTCGACGGCCACTGGAAGGTCGCCTCGGTCTCCGCCCGGGTGCTGAACTCCAACACCGTGCCGGAGAACCCGGAGATCTCCAACGCCATCGTCGACCAGCACAAGAAGGTCGTGGCGTACGTCAACCAGAACATCGGCACCAGCAAGATCGAGCTGTCGATCGCCGAGGCCCGGTTCAAGGCCACCCCGATCATCGACCTGATCGGCAAGGTCCAGGCCGACGCCGTGAAGGCCGCGTTGGCGGGCGGGCAGTACGCCAACCTCCCGGTCCTGGCCCAGGCCGCCCCGTTCAACCGGACCGCGCTGATCCCGGCCGGCCAGGTCAAGCTGCGCGACGCCGCGGGCCTGTACATCTACGAGAACACCCTGGAGGCCCGCATCCTGACGGGCGCCCAGCTCAAGGACTACCTGGAGTTCTCGGCGAAGTTCTACTACCAGCTCGCCCCGGGCGCCCCGGTCGACAAGGACGCCATGACCGGCGCCGAGACCACCCCGGACTACAACTACGACTCGATCTACGGCCTGAGCTACGACATCGACATCGCGCAGCCCAAGGGCCAGCGGATCGTCAACCTCAGCTACCAGGGCAAGCCGATCGACCCGGCCGCGCAGTTCGTGCTCGCCGTCAACAACTACCGCGCCAACGGCGGCGGCAACTTCCCGCACGTCGCCAACGCCAAGGCGGTCTGGGCGAACTCCGACGAGATCCGCAACACGATGATCGCCTGGGTCAAGGCCAAGGGCGTCATCGACCCCGCCGACTTCTTCACTAACTCCTGGCGCCTGGTCCGCGCCGGCCAGCCGGTGTTCTAATCGCTCCTTTCCACGAAGGCCGTCTGCCCCCGCGCGGACGGCCTTCGTGCCGTTCTCGTTGGAAGGATGGAGCCATGAGCGAGTTCCAGATTCCCGAGGGCGACATCACCCTCTACTCGGATCTCTCCGACGGCGGCTACCACCAGCAGTGGCACGGCAAGTTCGGCGACCGCGTGCCGATCCCCGCCCCCTTCGACTTCGAGCTCGTCACCGACCGCCTCGTCCGCTACTCAGCCTGATCCACTCGCCCCGCGAGACGATCGGACATCCGGCGAAGACTTGAGGATATTCATCCGCTCTTCCGATCTCCCTACTGTTGAGCACGTCGAGAACGGCCCCACGGAGGGCCGGTGTTGAACCGGATGAGGGAGAGTTCGATGCGCGCGATCGTGCAGAAGGAGTTCGGCGGCCCCGAGGTCATGGAGCTGGCCGAGGTGGAGCGCCCCACGCCGCTGGGCGGCGAGGTGCTGGTGCGGGTGAAGGCCGCCGGGGTGAACCCGGTGGACGTGGCGGTGCGCGCGGGGGCGTTCCCGCTGCTGGGCGAGCCGCCGTTCACGGTGGGCTGGGACATCTCCGGCGTGGTCGAGGAGGCGCCGGCCGGCGGCCGGTTCCGGGTGGGCGACGAGGTGTACGGGATGCCGTTCTTCCCGCGCTCGGCCGGCGCCTACGCCGAGTACGTGGCCGTGCCGTCCCGCCAGCTGGCCCGCAAGCCCGCCACCCTGGACCACGCCCAGGCCGCCGCGCTGCCGCTGGCCGCGCTGACCGCCTGGCAGGGCCTGGTGGACGCGGCGGAGGTGGGCGAGGGCGACCGGGTGCTGATCCACCGCGCGGCCGGCGGCGTCGGCCACCTCGCCGTGCAGATCGCCAAGGCCCGTGGCGCGTACGTGATCGCCCTCGCCAGCGAGCCCAAGCACGCCTTCCTCAAGGAGATCGGCGCCGACGAGGTGATCGACTACCGGACCACCGACTACACCGAGGCGGTCCAGGACGTCGACGTCGTCTTCGACTCCTCCTCCGAGAACACCCGCGCCCTGAAGGTGCTCAAGCCGGGCGGCACCCTGGTCAGCATCATGGAGCACTGGGACCGCGAGCTCGCCGCCGCGATCGAGGCCGCAGGCCGCCGGTTCGCCGGCATCTTCGTGGAGCCCGACTACGCCTCGCTGGAGGCGATCGCCGCCCTGGTCGACGAGGGCCGGATCCGCCCACACATCGCCCGGGCGTTCCCGCTCGCGGAGGCCTCGAAGGCCCACGAGCTGGTCGCCTCCGGTACCGTCCAGGGCAAGGTCGTCCTCACCACGGACTGACCGTTGAGTGACGAGAACCCCGGGGGCGGACGATGGACATCCTGACCGAGGCACTGGGCTCGATGCGCACGGCGCACCCCGCGTCCGTGCGCACCGACGGCCGGGCGCCCTGGGCCCTGCGCCTGCCCCCGGTGGTCGGGGCCGGCTTCCACGTGGTGCTGTACGGCACCTGCTGGCTGGTCCCGGTGGACCCGGCCGTCGGCGGGGAGCCCGTCCCGCTCAGCCCCGGGGACGTGGTGTTCCTGCGGGACGGCCGCGGCCACGTCCTGGCCGACCACCCGGACACCCCGCCGGTGGACGCCGAGACCTGCCGGGTCGAGGGCGGTTCGCCGATCGGCACCCTGTCCTTGGGCGGCGACGGCGCCCGGACCAGCCTGCTGTGCGGCAACTACCACCTGGACCAGGGCCGCCCGCACCCGATGGTGCGCCAGCTGCCGGCCCTGATCCACCTGCCGACCTGGCACGGCCGCCACCCCGAACTGGCCGCCGCGGTCCAGCTGTTGGGTGCCGAGCTGGAGAACCCGCGGATCGGTTCGACCGGGATCGTCCCGGCGCTGATCGACTCGCTGCTGCTGTACATCCTGCGGGCCTGGTTCGAGGACCAGCCCGCCGCGACCGCCGCCGGCTGGGCCGCGGCGCTGCGGGACGCCGCCGTCGCGCCCGCACTGACGGCGATCCACGAGGCCCCGGCCGTCCCCTGGACGGTGGAGTCCCTCGCGGACCGGGCGGGCCTGTCCCGGGCCGCGTTCGCCCGCCGCTTCACCTCGATGGTGGGCGAGCCGCCGATGGCGTACCTGACCCGCTGGCGGATGACCACCGCCGCCCGGCTGCTGCGCGAGTCGGAGGCGCCGCTGACGGCGGTGGCCGCGCAGGCCGGGTACGGCTCGGAGTACGCCTTCGCGAAGGCCTTCAAGCGGGAGTTCGGCCAGGCTCCCGGCGGCTACCGCCGGGAGGCCCGCGCCGCGTGACCTCCCGGCGTTGGGTCTAGAACGGGAAGGGCGCCCGCCCGTGCTGCACCGAGATCCACTTCACCGTGGTGAAGGCGTCCACCGTGGACTCCCCGTTGAGCCGCCCGACCCCGGAGTTCTTCTCCCCGCCGAACGGCACCCCCGGCTCGTCCGCGATGGTCCCGCCGTTGACGTGGATCATGCCGGTGTCGATCCGCTGGGCGATCCGCACGCCGCGCTCGAGGTCCGCGGTGTGCACCGCGCCGCTGAGCCCGAAGGGCGTGTGGTTGGCCAGCCGGATCGCCTCGTCCTCGCCGTCGAAGGGCACCAACAGCACGACCGGGCCGAAGATCTCGCGCTGCAGGATGGGCGCGTCCTCGGCCAGGTCGGTGAGCACGGTCGGCGCCATCAGGCTGCCGGTGGTGGCGCCGCGCAGCAGCGCGGTGGCGCCGTCGGCGATGGCCTGGTCGACCTGGGCGCTGATCGCGTCGGCCTGGACGGAGTTGATCAGCGGGCCGATGTGGGTGGCCGGGTCCTTGGGGTCGCCGACGGTCAGCGAGGCGACCTTGGCGACGAACTTCTCGCTGAACTCGGCGAGCACGGCGCGGTCGACGAGCACCCGGTTGGCAGCCATGCAGACCTGGCCCTGGTGGACGAAGCGGCTGAACACGGCCGCGTCCACGGCGTAGTCGAGGTCGGCGTCGTCGAGCACGATCAGCGCGCTGTTGCCGCCGAGCTCCAGCACCGAGCGCTTGAAGTGCGCGGCGGCCACGGTGGCGACGTGCCGGCCGACCTGGTCGGAGCCGGTGAAGGAGATCACCTTGGGCACCGGGTGATCGATGAAGCTGTCGCCGATCTCCGCGATGTCGGTGATCACCACGTTCAGCAGGCCGGCCGGCAGGCCCGCGTCCTCGAAGATCCTGGCGATCAGGCTGCCGCCGACCACCGGGGTCTCCTGGTGCGGCTTGAGGACGACGCCGTTGCCGAGCGCGAGCGCCGGGGCGACGGCCTTGAGGGCGAGGAACAGCGGGAAGTTGAAGGGGCTGATCACGCCGACCACGCCGACCGGCAGCCGGTAGAGCCGGTTCTCCTTGCCCTGCGCGGGCGAAGGCAGCAGCCGGCCCTCCGCGGCCACCGACAGGTGCAGGCACTCGCGCAGCATGTCCTTGACGAGGGACAGCTCGAAGCCCGCCTTCAGCGCGGTGCCGCCGAGCTCGGCCGTGATCGCCCGGACGATCTCCCCCTCGCGCTCCTCCACCAGCCGCAGCGCGCGCTCGAAGACGAGCCGGCGCTGGTACGGGTTGGTGGCGGCCCAGCCGCGCTGGGCGCGCTCGGCGGCGCGGTAGGCCCGGTCGACCTCGGCGACGGTGGCGACGGTGATGGTGGCCAGTTTGTCGCCGGTGTAGGGGTCGACGTCGACGATGTCCCAGGAGCCGCTGCCGCTGCACCATTCGCCGTCGATGTACTGCAGCGCCAACTCGGAGAAGTACGACATCTGATCCCTCTCATGCCCGACCTGATGGGGCCTCATCGTACTGACGTATCACAGCTCTTGGCGTACGGAGTGCAAAAGGTCGCGGGTCTGTTCGGGGCCGAGGCTCTCGGCCAGCAGCCCCTCCATCGCCTGGCGGTACGAGGCCACCTCGGCGGGCTTGTCCACGTAGAGCGCGGTGGTGAACTGCTCCAGGTAGACCACGTCGGCGAGCTCGGTCTCGGCGAAGCCCAGCACGCTGAAGGCGCCGCCCTCGGCGGCCAGCCCGGCGGTGCCGAGCGGCAGCACCTGCAGCTGCACATGGGGCAGTTCGGCGACTTCCAGCAGCCGGTCGAGCTGGCCCCGCATCAGCCCGGGACCGCCCCAGGGGCGGCGCAGCGCCGCCTCGTCCAGGACGGCGAGCAGACGGGGCGCGTGCTCGGCGGTGAGCAGGTCCTGGCGCTTGAGCCGCACCTCGACCCGGCGCCCGATCTCCTCGTCCGAGACGCCGTGGCCCTGGCAGCCGGCGGTGATCACGGCGCGGGCGTAGTCGGCGGTCTGCAGCAGCCCGTGGACGAACTGGACCTCGTAGCTGCGGATTTCGGCGGCGGCTTCCTCCAGTCCCAGGTAGTTCTGGAACCAGGCGGGCAGCACGTCGCCGTACTCGTGCCACCAGGAGCTGGCGTTGGCGTCCCGGACCAGCCCGAGGACGGTCGCGCGTTCCTGCTCGGCCTCGACACCGTAGAGGGTCAGCAGGTCGGCGACGTCGCGCTCCTTGAAGCCGACCCGGCCGAGTTCCATCCGGCTGATCTTCGACTCGGAGGCGCGGATCGAGTAGCCGGCCTCCTCGCGACTGACGCCTCTGGCCTCGCGGAGCTTGCGCAGCTGGGTGCCGAGCAGCAGACGCCGAACGGTGGCGCCTCCGCCTGCCTGAGTCGTGCCCATCGAAGTCAACCTCCGCACTCGCGCAGCCCCCCGGCCGTCGGCGGCAGTCTGCCACCTGGCACCGACGAACAACAGCCCGTCCCGGGGCGCTTTCCGGCCGCTGTGCGAAGCCTGGGAGAACGCTGTGAACCAACCCTCGGTGCACGGACGAAAGGGCAGGTGGGAACGGTGGTAAGAACCGGGTGAGGGCTCGCGGGAAAGCGGGCGGGAAATTGCCCGGGAACGCCCGCGGTAAAGCGTGCGGGAACGCGACGGCGCCCGCCCTCCAACTGGTCGGGGAAGAGGGCAGGCGCCAGGAGACCGCGTTGGCCCGGCGACGCTGGCGGGGGCAGCGGGTTGAGCTCCCGGCGATGCGGCGCCGGGGGTTCAGGGGGCCGGTCGGACCGTCAGGACCGTCAGACCACCAGCGGGCGGTCCGTGGGTCGGATCGGGGCGGGAAGCGGGGTCTTGCCGCCCAGGTACTTGTCCACCGCGGCAGCGGCCGAGCGGCCCTCCGCGATGGCCCAGACGATCAGCGACTGGCCGCGGCCGGCGTCTCCGCAGACGTACACGCCATCGACATTGGTGGCGAACCGGCCGTCGCGGGCAATGTTACCGCGCGCGTCGAGGTCGACGCCGAGCTGCTCGACCAGACCGTTCTTCACGTCCGTCCCGGTGAAGCCCATGGCCAGGGTGACCAGCTGGGCGGGGAGGACCCGCTCGGTGCCCGGCACCGGCTCGAACCGGCCGTCCTTGAACTCGACCTCGACCAGGTGCAGTTCCTGGACGTTGCCGTCCTCGTCGCCGCTGAAGTGGGTGGTGTTCACGGAGTAGATCCGCTCGCCGCCCTCCTCGTGCGCGGAGGTGACCTTGTAGGTCATCGGCATGGTGGGCCACGGCTGGTGTCCGGGCCGCTCCTCGCCGGGCCGCGGCATGATCTCCAGCTGGGTCACCGACAGGGCGCCCTGCCGGTGGGCGGTGCCGACGCAGTCCGCGCCGGTGTCGCCGCCGCCGATCACGACCACGTGCTTGCCCTTGGCGCTGATCGGCGAGTCGACGAGGTCGCCCTCCTGCACCTTGTTGGCCAGCGGCAGGTACTCCATGGCCTGGTGGATGCCCTTGAGCTCGCGTCCGGGCACCGGCAGGTCGCGCGCCGTGGTGGCACCGGCGGCGACCACGACGGCGTCGAAGCGCTCGCGCAGCTGCTGCCCGGTGATGTCCTCGCCGACGTGCACGCCGGTGCGGAACCGGGTGCCCTCCGCCCGCATCTGCTCGATGCGGCGGTTGATGTGGCGCTTCTCCATCTTGAACTCGGGGATGCCGTAGCGCAGCAGGCCGCCGATGCGGTCGGCGCGCTCGTACACCACCACGGTGTGCCCGGCCCGGGTGAGCTGCTGGGCGACGGCCAGGCCGGCCGGGCCGGAGCCGACGACCGCGACCGTCTTGCCGGACAGGCGCTCCGGGACCTGCGGGGTGACCCCGCCGCGGTCCCAGGCCTTGTCGATGATGGTGACCTCGACGTTCTTGATGGTCACCGCGTCCTGGTTGATGCCGAGCACGCAGGCCGACTCGCAGGGCGCCGGGCACAGCCTCCCGGTGAACTCCGGGAAGTTGTTGGTGGCGTGCAGCCGCTCGATGGCGCCGGACCAGTCGTCCCGGTAGGCCAGGTCGTTCCACTCGGGGATGAGGTTCCCGAGCGGGCAGCCGTTGTGGCAGAACGGGATGCCGCAGTCCATGCAGCGGCCGGCCTGCTTGGTGATGATCGGCAGGAGGCTGCGCTCGACGTAGACCTCGTTCCAGTCCTTGATCCGGACGTCGACCGGGCGGCGCTCCGCCAGCTGCTTGGGCGTGGTCAGGAAGCCCTTGGGGTCAGCCATGTGCCGCCTCCATCATCTTGCGAGTGGTCTCGGCCTCGGAGAGGCCATCGCGCTCAGCGGCGTCCTTGGCCGCGAGCACGGCCTTGTAGTCGGTCGGCATGATCTTGGAGAAGCGGGAGACCCCGCTGCCCCAGTCGGCCAGGAGCTCGGCGGCGACGGTGGAGCCGGTCTCCTCGTAGTGCTGCTGCACGGTCTCGCGCAGCCACTCGCGGTCGTCGGCGGTGGGGGCCTCGATGCCCACCATGCCGTCGTTGACGTTGGCGGGGCGCAGGTCCAGGACGTACGCGATGCCGCCGGACATGCCCGCCGCGAGGTTGCGTCCGGTCTCGCCGAGGATGACGACCCGGCCGCCGGTCATGTACTCCAGGCCGTGGTCTCCCACGCCCTCGACGACCAGCGTGGCGCCGGAGTTGCGGACGGCGAAGCGCTCACCGGCCTTGCCGCGCAGGTGGATCCGGCCCGAGGTGGCGCCGTAGCCGATGGTGTTGCCGGCGATCACGTGGTTCTGCGCGTCGTTGCCGATGGCCGCGGCCTCGCGGGCGGGACGGACCACGAGGACGCCGCCGGAGAGGCCCTTGCCGACGTAGTCGTTGGCGTCGCCCTCCAGGCGCAGGGTGATGCCGCGCGGCACGAAGGCACCGAAGGACTGCCCGGCGGAGCCGGTGAAGGTGACGTCGATGGTCCCCTCCGGCAGGCCCTCGCCGCGGTACCGCTTGGTCACCTGGTGGCCGAGCATGGTGCCGACGGTGCGGTTGACGTTGCGGATCGGCAGCTGGATGCGGACGGTCTCGCCGCGCTCCAGGGCGTCCTCGGCCAGCTCGATCAGCTGGTTGTCCAGGGCCTTGTCCAGCGCGTGGTCCTGGGTGGTGGTGCGGTGCCGGGCGGCACCCTCGGGCAGCGCCGGCACGTGGAACAGCGGGGCCAGGTCGAGCCCGGCTGCCTTCCAGTGGTCGATCGCGGCCTGGGCGTTGATGTGCTCGGCGTGGCCGACGGCCTCCTCGATCGAGCGGAAGCCCAGCGAGGCCAGGATCTCCCGGACCTCCTCGGCGATGAACTCGAAGAAGTTGACCACGAATTCGGGCTTGCCGGAGAAGCGCTCGCGCAGCACCGGGTTCTGGGTGGCGACGCCGACCGGGCAGGTGTCCAGGTGGCAGACGCGCATCATGATGCAGCCGGAGACGACCAGCGGGGCGGTCGCGAAGCCGAACTCCTCGGCGCCGAGCAGCGCGGCGATCACCACGTCGCGGCCGGTCTTCAGCTGACCGTCGGTCTGGACGACGATGCGGTCGCGCAGTCCGTTCAGCAGCAGGGTCTGCTGGGTCTCGGCGAGGCCGAGCTCCCAGGGGCCGCCGGCGTGCTTCAGCGAGGTGAGCGGCGAGGCGCCGGTGCCGCCGTCGTGGCCGGAGACCAGGACCACGTCCGCGTGCGCCTTGGACACACCGGCCGCGACCGTGCCGACGCCGACCTCGGACACCAGCTTCACGTGGATGCGGGCCGCCGGGTTGGCGTTCTTGAGGTCGTGGATCAGCTGCGCCAGGTCCTCGATCGAGTAGATGTCGTGGTGCGGCGGCGGCGAGATCAGACCGACACCCGGGGTGGAGTGCCGGGTCCTGGCGACCCACGGGTAGACCTTGTGGCCGGGCAGCTGGCCGCCCTCGCCGGGCTTGGCGCCCTGGGCCATCTTGATCTGGATGTCGTCCGCGTTGACCAGGTACTCGGAGGTGACGCCGAAGCGGCCGGAGGCGACCTGCTTGATCGCCGAGCGGCGCTCGGGGTCATAGAGGCGGTCCGGGTCCTCGCCGCCCTCACCGGTGTTGGACTTGCCGCCGAGCCGGTTCATCGCGATGGCGAGGGTCTCGTGGGCCTCGCGGGAGATCGAGCCGTACGACATGGCGCCGGTGGAGAAGCGCTTGACGATCTCGGAGACCGGCTCGACCTCCTCGACCGGGATCGGCTCCCGGTCCAGGCCGTCCAGCCGGAACAGGCCGCGCAGCGTCATCAGGCGGGCGGACTGCTCGTTCACCCGGTCCGTGTACTGCTTGAAGATGTCGTACCGGCGGTTGCGGGTGGCGTGCTGCAGCCGGAAGACGGTGTCCGGGTCGAACAGGTGCGGCTCGCCCTCGCGGCGCCACTGGTACTCGCCGCCGATCTCCAGCGCGCGGTGCGCGGCCGGGATGCCGGAGGCCGGGTAGGCCTTGGCGTGCCGGGCGGCGGTCTCCTTGGCGATCTCGTCCAGGCCGATGCCGCCGAGCTTGGTGGTGGTGCCGGCGAAGTAGCCGTCGACCAGGTCCTGGGAGAGGCCGATGGCCTCGAAGACCTGGGCGCCGCGGTAGGAGGCGACGGTGGAGATGCCCATCTTGGACATCACCTTGAGCACGCCCTTGCCGAGCGCCTTGATCAGGTTCTTGATCGCCTTCTCGGCCTCGACGCCCTGGATGAAGACGTTCTGGGCGACGAGGTCCTCGACCGACTCCATGGCCAGGTACGGGTTGACCGCGCCGGCGCCGTAGCCGATCAGCAGTGCGACGTGGTGCACCTCGCGGACGTCACCGGCCTCGACCAGCAGCGACACCTGGGTGCGCTGCTTGGTGCGGATCAGGTGGTGGTGGATGGCGGAGGTGAGCAGCAGCGAGGGGATCGGGGCGTGCTCGGCGTCGGAGTGCCGGTCGGAGAGCACGATGATCCGGGCGCCGTCGGCGATCGCGGCGTCGGCCTCGGCGGCGATCTCGGCCAGCCGCGCGGCCAGGCCGTCGCCGCCGGTGGTGACCTTGTAGAGGCCGGACAGCGTGACGGCCTTGAGGCCGGGCTGGTCGCCGTCGGCGTTGATGTGGACCAGCTTGGCCAGCTCGTCGTTGTCGATCACCGGGAAGGTGATGCCGACCGAGCGGCAGGAGGCGGCTTCGGCGGCCAGCAGGTTGCCCTCGGGGCCGAGGTTGGACAGCAGCGAGGTGACGAGCTCCTCGCGGATGGCGTCCAGCGGCGGGTTGGTGACCTGCGCGAAGAGCTGCACGAAGTAGTCGAACAGCAGTCGCGGCTTCTCACTGAGCGCGGCGATCGGCGAGTCGGTGCCCATCGAGCCGAGCGCCTCGGCGCCGGTGCGGGCCATCGGCGCCAGGATGACGCGCAGCTCCTCCTCGGTGTAGCCGAAGGTCTGCTGGCGGCGGGTGACCGAGGCGTGGGTGTGCGCGATGTGCTCGCGCTCGGGCAGCTTGGCGAGCTGGATCTGCCCGGCGCTGACCCACTCCTGGTAGGGGTGCTCGGCGGCGAGGGCGGACTTGATCTCCTCGTCCTCGACGATGCGGCCCTCGACGGTGTCCACCAGGAACATCCGGCCGGGCTGCAGGCGGCCCTTCTTGGCCACCTTCTCCTGCTCGATGTCGAGCACGCCGACCTCGGAGGAGAGGACGACCAGGCCGTCCTCGGTGATCCAGTACCGGGCGGGGCGCAGGCCGTTGCGGTCGAGCACGGCGCCGATCTGGGTGCCGTCGGTGAAGGTGACGCAGGCCGGGCCGTCCCAGGGCTCCATCAGGTTGGAGTGGTACTGGTAGAACGCACGGCGGGCCGGGTCCATGGTGGCGTGGTTCTCCCACGCCTCCGGGATCATCATCAGCACCGAGTGCGGCAGCGAGCGGCCGCCGAGGTGGAGCAGCTCCAGGACCTCGTCGAAGGAGGCGGAGTCGGAGTGGTTCGGGGTGCAGACCGGGAAGATCCGCTCCAGCCCCTGCCCATTCTTGTTGGCGGGGATCAGGTCGGTGGCGAGCTGGGACTCACGGGCGCGCATCCAATTGCGGTTGCCCTTGACCGTGTTGATCTCGCCGTTGTGCGCGACGAAGCGGTACGGGTGGGCGAGCGGCCAGCTCGGGAAGGTGTTGGTGGAGAAGCGCGAGTGCACCAGGCCGATCGTGGACGCGTAGCTGCGGTCCGACAGGTCGGGGAAGAAGGGCTCCAGCTGGCCGGTGGTCAGCATGCCCTTGTAGACGAGGGTGCGGGCGGACAGCGACGGGAAGTAGACCCCGGCCTCGCGCTCGGCGCGCTTGCGGACCACGAAGGCGATCCGGTCCAGCTCGATGCCGGCCTTCTCGCCGTGCGAGATGAAGAGCTGGCGGAAGCGCGGCATCACGCTGCGCGCGGTGGCGCCGAGCAGGTCCGGGGTGACCGGGACGTCGCGCCAGCCGAGGACGGTCAGGCCCTCCTCGACGGCGATGGCCTCGATCTGCGCGGCGGCGGCCGCGGCGGCGTCGTCGGCGTCCGGCAGGAAGGCGATGCCGACGGCGTAGGAGCCGGCCGCCGGGAGGTCGAAGGAGACCTTGCCGCGCAGGAAGGCGTCCGGGATCTGGGTCAGGATGCCCGCACCGTCACCGGAGTCCGGCTCGGCGCCGGTGGCGCCGCGGTGCTCCAGGTTGCGCAGGACGGTCAGCGCCTGCTCGACGATGGTGTGGTCGGCGATGCCGGTCAGCGTGGCGACGAAACCGACGCCACAGGCATCGTGCTCGTTTCGCGGGTCGTACAGGCCCTGAGCAGCAGGTCGCGCATCCGGCACGAGCGCGTACGGCTGGCGGGCGGCGCCGGCCTGAGGCTCGTTGGCGGAGTGCATGGATGCAGACAGCATCGGCTCTCCCGTCGTCGTCTTTCGGCAAGTTGGTGCAAGTAGGGACGACGTTGGCCCTGATGCGATGGTGCGGGTTCGTGCAAGTTACATGATGCCCAGGATCCCGAGAAGCGGAATATCCCGTCCACATGGCGGACGGATGCGCAGGTCAGGGGCGTGGAAGAGAGGACGTGCCACAGCGCACGTCCTCTCGATTGTGCCCAACCACCCACGGCCCGAAACAGGGGCGAAACCGGATCGCCACACAAGCCGATCATGAGTGCCTGCGAATCCAACCCGGGAGCCCGGTCCGCGGATGCGAATCCGCGGCTCCGAGGCCCGGATGATGAGACTATGCCGGGCTCCGCGAGAGGCCCATGTGTGAAACGTCACGCATTGCCCGGCATAGTCATGCACGGCTCCTCGCCCGTTCTCCCCCGGGCTCCCCCTCCGGTTCGGGGCGGGGGTCATCCCACGTGCCCGCCGATCAGCCAGCCGAGCAGGTACGTCACCCCGGCCGCGGCGCCGCCGAGCACCAGCTGTCGCAGTCCGCTGAACCACCAGCTGCGCGCCGTCACCCTGGCCACCACCGCACCGCAGGCGAACAGGCCGATCGCGGCGAGCGCCAGCGCGGGCAGCAGCGTGGTCGCCCCCAGCAGGTACGGCAGCAGCGGCAGCAGCGCGCCGAGCGCGAAGCACAGGAACGACGAGCCGGCCGCGACCAGCGGCGAGGGCAGGTCGTGGGGGTCGATGCCCAGCTCCTCGCGGGCGTGGATCTCCAGCGCCAGCTCCGGGTCGCGGGACAGCTGCCGGGCCACCTCGTGGGCGAGCTCCGGGTCCACCCCGCGCGAGATGTACAGCTGCGCCAGCTCGGCCAGCTCTCCGTGCGGGTTGCGGCTCAGCTCCAGCCGCTCGGCCTCGATCTCGGCCTGCACCAGCTCCCGCTGCGAGGCCACCGAGGTGTACTCCCCCGCCGCCATCGAGCAGGCACCGGCCGCAAGGCCCGCCAGCCCGGTCAGGATCACCGTGCCGTTGGACGCCGCCCCGCCGACCACACCGGTCATCAGCGCGAAGTTGGACACCAGGCCGTCCACGGCACCGAACACCGCGGGCCGCAGCCAGCCGCCGTTGACGTCCCGGTGGTGGTCCGCCGCGGGTATCCGCGGGTGGTGGGCCGGCTCGGCTTCCAGGGTGGTCGCAGTCACGGTTCTTCCCCTCAGTCTTTGTTCGTCGCCTCGACCGTAGCCCGCGTGACCTGGGAACTTCCAGCAAAGTAAGGCTGTCCGAACAGCACTGAGGCCACCCTTCGCAAGCCTCGCGAAGGGTGGCCTCAGTCACGGGGAAGCCCCTGGTCAGATCGGGTTCTTGGCGTCCTCGCCGGTCTTCTCGGCGACCGCGGCGGCCGGTTCGGCGGCCGCGTTCTTGTCCAGCGGTCGGGACGGCTTCTTCTCAGCCGGCTTCACCTCGGCCGTCTTCTCGGCCGTCTTGCCGCCCGTCTTGCCCTCGGCCTCGTCCGCCGCCTCGTGCGCCGCCGGGTCGATGCTCGCCGGGTCCTCACGGCCCGGCCGCGTCCTGCCGACGATCACGAAGTACGCCACGGCGCCGATGAACACCACGATCGAGGTCCAGTCGTTCAGCCGCAGGCCGAAGTAGACGTGCGCCTCGTCGATCCGCAGCCACTCGGTCCAGAACCGGCCCACCGTGTACGCGGCCACGTACAGCGCGAACGCCCGGCCGTGGCCCAGCCTGAACCGGCGGTCCGCCCAGATCACGAGCAGCGCGACGGCCACGTCCCACAGCGACTCGTACAGGAAGGTCGGGTGGTAGACCCCGCTCACGGCCTCGCCGTCGGGCAGGGTCTTGTGGATCTCCAGGCCCCACGGCAGCGTGGTCGCCCGGCCGTACAGCTCCTGGTTGAAGTAGTTGCCCCAGCGGCCCAGCGCCTGCGCGAGGGCGATGCCCGGCGCGATGGCGTCGGCGTACGCGGGCAGCGGCACGCCCCGGCGGCGGCAGCCGATCCAGGCGCCGACCGCGCCCAGCGCGACCGCGCCCCAGATCCCGAGGCCGCCCTCCCAGATCTTGAGGGCGTTCCAGGGGTTCTTCCCCTCGGCGAAGTACAGCTGGTGGTCGGTGATCACGTGGTAGAGCCGGCCGCCGACCAGGCCGAACGGCACGGCCCAGACGGCGATGTCGCCGACGGTGTGCTTGGCACCGCCCCGGGCGACCCAGCGCTTGCTGCCGAGCCAGACGGCAACGACGACACCGAGGATGATGCAGAAGGCGTAGGCGCGCAGCGGGATCGGTCCGAGGTAGAGGACGCCCCGCGACGGGCTGGGAATGTAGGCGATATCCATGGCAGTTCCGACGCTACAGGGTCTGGCGCCCAGGTCGGACACCCCTGGGGTCACAGAAATCGAACAACGGACGCCGCCGCCGCCTCCGGACGGGGAGGGGGGCGGCGGCGCGGCCAAGGGGCCTGTCTTCGAACTCCCGCCTGCGGGACGACGCGAGTTCGAGGACAGGCCCAGGCTCAGCCCGCGGCGGGAGACGGGTTGTTGGCCTCCGAAGCAGCACTGGTCGGCGCCGGGGTCTGCCCGTGCGAGCCCGCCGTGCCCGGCTGCTTGCCCTGGTTCGCGGCGTCCACCCACTTCACCAGGTTCGCCGGGGTGATCTCCTCGTCGCCGTTCTTCGGGTAGATCGGCTGGCCGTTGAGCAGCACGGTCGGGGTGGATTTGTAGCTGGACTTGTCGAAGTCCTGCTGCACCGAGGACACCCAGCCGCCGTACTTGCCGTCGTTGACGCAGGCCTGGAACCCGGGCGTGTCCAGACCGCTGACCTGCTTGGAGAGGTTGAGCAGGACCGCCTTGTTGCCGAAGGCGTCGTTGGTCTCGTCCGGCTGGTTGCGGTACAGCACGTCGTGGAAGTCCCGGAAGTGCCCGGCGTCCTGGGCGCAGGCCAGCACGTTGGCGCCGGTCTTGGAGCCCTTGCCCGGTACGGCCCGGTCGATGAACGACACGATGTGGTAGTTGGTGTAGATCTTCCCGGCGTCCTCCAACTGGTCGACGGTCGCCGAGAACTCCCGCTCGAAGATGCCGCAGGCGGGGCAGCGCGGGTCCTCGTAGACGGTGAGGACGGAGGGCGCGTTGCCCGCGCCGACCGGGATGACCAGATTCTTGTCGCCGATGGTGCCGGCCGGGGCGGCGGTCGGGGTCTCGGGCTTGGAGCGCTCGTTCTGCACCACGACGCCGGTGATCACGGCGGCGGCGATCACCGCCAGCACGGCCCCGCCCACCATCAGCTTCTTCTTGCGTTTGGAGGAGGCCCGATCGGCCGCCCGCTGCGCCTGCATCCGCTCGCGGGCGGTGCGCTTGCCTTCTCGGTTCTTCTCGCTCATTGCCTTGACATCCACGGTCGGGGCCTTCGTCGGGTGCGGGGGTGGGGGTGGACGGGGCCGGACGGTCAGCTGGCCAGCCAGCCGTCGGCCGAGAACCGGGTGCGGGGCCGCCACAGCAGCCACCCGGCGAGCAGCAGGAACCCGGTGTCGCGGAGGATCTCCTGCAGGTACTCGGTCTGCGAGGCGTCGACGTGCCCGCCGCCGCCGAAGCAGCCGCAGTCGATCGAGATGCCGCGTGCCCAGGCCGAGGCGATCCCGGCGATGAAGGTGAGCAGCAGCAGCGCGGAGACCCCGGCGACCAGCCGGACGCCGAGGCCGACCACCAGCAGCAGGGCGAGCGCCAGCTCCAGGAAGGGCAGGCCGTAGCCGATCGGCTTGACCAGGCCCTCGGGCAGGATCTCGTAGGCGCGGACGGCCTGGGCGGCCTCCGCCGGGTCGGCGATCTTGGCCAGTCCGGCCCAGCCCCAGACCACGGCGAGGGCGAGCCGGACGACCAGACCGACCCACTCGCTCCAGACGGGCACCGGCCGCCGCGCCGCCGACGCGGGCGCCGCGTCGCCGGGCTGCGCTGCCAGACCGGCCATCAGGGAACCCCCCTTGGGAAACTCGTTCACATCCTGATGAACCGTAAGGGATGAAGGGCGGTTCCTCCGTTTTCGCGAATTAAGCCGTATGGGTGATATCTGATGACGGTCCGTCCGATTTCAGCGAACGTCCGTACGTCAGCGGCACCCCGGCATCCGCCCCGGGTCGAACATCTCGGGGCGCCCCTCGCGCCGGGTCCGGGCCGCCCGCTCGGCCGCGCCCCAGCGGGCCGCCTCGGCGCAGGCGACCGCGTCCCGCTCGGCCCGCTCGGCACCCCGCTTGGCCAGCGCCTGCCCCACTTCGGTGTGCGCGCCGACGGCGGCGCCCAGGGCCAGCGCGGCGGCCGCTGCCCGCAGCAGCACGGCCCGATGGAGACCCGCCACGGCTCACCCCTTCGCTCGCTCCCGGCAACCCCCGTGCACGTCGTCCGTGCATTCGTCCCTCCACTCAACGCCGGTCAACCCCGGCTGGTGCGTGTCGCCGCCGCTGTTCACTCGTTCGGGGCCGCCGCGCCGCTGACGGCGGGTGAGCCGGGCACGAAAGAACGGCCCGCCACCCCCGAGGGGTGGCGGGCCGTCACCGCACGTCCGCGTCAGTGCCTGCGCACGCCCGCCGCCAGCTCACCGGCCAGTGCCCGCACCGCGTCCAGCGCCGCCGCCTCGTCGTCGCCGGCGTCCAGGATCCGCTTGACGAAGGCCGACCCCACGATCACCCCGTCCGCGAACCGGGCGACCTCGGCCGCCTGCTCCGCGTTGGAGACCCCGAGCCCGACGCAGACCGGCAGGTCCGTGGTGGCCCGGGTGCGGGCGACCAGGTCCTCAGCCAGCGAACCGACCGCCGACCGGGTACCGGTCACACCCATCACCGCGGCCGCGTACACGAAGCCGCTGCCGGCCGCCGTGACCTCCGCCAGCCGGGCGTCCTTGCTGCTGGGGGCGACCACGAACACGGTGTCCAGCCCGTGCTCATCCGCCGCCTTGCGCCATTCCTCGGACTCCTCCACCGGCAGGTCCGGCAGGATGCAGCCCGCCCCGCCCGCCGCGGCCAGGTCGGCGGCGAAGCGCGCCACGCCGTAGCGGTCGACCGGGTTCCAGTACGTCATCACCAGCACCGCCGCCCCGGGGTGCGCGGTGGCGACCTCCTGGACGGTGCGCAGCACGTCCTTGATCCGCACGCCGCCGCGCAGCGCGATGTCGTCGGCGGTCTGGATGACCGCGCCGTCCAGGACCGGGTCGGAGTGCGGCAGGCCGACCTCGACCACGTCGCAGCCGCCCTCGATCAGCGCGTTGACCGCGCGGATGCCGCCGTCGACGGTCGGGAAGCCGGCCGGCAGGTAGCCGATCAGCGCGGCGCGGCCCTCGGCCCTGGCGGCCGCCAGACTGCCGCTGAGCTTGCTGGCACTGAGCTTCGAAGCCATGATCACTTACCCCCGTCAGCCGCGTCGCCGGCCGGCTCGTCGTACAGCCCGAAGTACTGGGCCGCGGTGTGCATGTCCTTGTCGCCGCGCCCGGAGAGCGAGACCAGGATGGTGGCCTCCGGTCCGAGCTCGCGGCCCAGCTCCAGGGCCCCGGCGAGCGCGTGGGCGCTCTCGATGGCCGGGATGATGCCCTCGGTGCGGGACAGCAGCCGCAGCGCCTGCATCGCGGCGTCGTCGGTGACCGGGCGGTACTCGGCCCGGCCGGTGTCCTTCAGCCAGGCGTGCTCCGGGCCGACGCCCGGGTAGTCGAGGCCGGCCGAGATGGAGTGCGACTCGATGGTCTGGCCGTCCTCGTCCTGCAGGACGTAGGTGCGGGAGCCGTGCAGCACGCCGGGGTCGCCCTTGGTGAGGGTGGCCGCGTGCCTGGGGGTGTCGGCGCCCTCGCCGGCCGCCTCGCAGCCGATCAGGCGCACGTCGGCGTCCGGGATGAACTCGTGGAAGATGCCCATCGCGTTGGAGCCGCCGCCGACGCAGGCGACGACCGCGTCGGGCAGCCGCCCGGTGCGGTCCAGCACCTGCTGGCGGGCCTCGACGCCGATGATCCGGTGGAAGTCGCGGACCATCATCGGGAAGGGGTGCGGCCCGGCGACGGTGCCGAACAGGTAGTGGGTGGAGTCGACGTTCGCGACCCAGTCGCGGAAGGCCTCGTTGATGGCGTCCTTGAGGGTGCGACTGCCGGACTTGACGGCCACCACCTCGGCGCCGAGCATCCGCATCCGGGCGACGTTGAGCGCCTGGCGCTGGGTGTCGACCTCGCCCATGTAGATGGTGCAGTCGAAGCCGAACAGCGCGCAGGCGGTGGCGGTGGCCACGCCGTGCTGGCCGGCGCCGGTCTCGGCGATGATCCGGGTCTTGCCCATCCGCTTGGTGAGCAGGGCCTGACCCAGCACGTTGTTGATCTTGTGCGAGCCGGTGTGGTTGAGGTCCTCGCGCTTGAGCAGGATGCGCGCGCCGCCCGCCTCGGCGGAGAAGCGGTGCACATCGGTCAGCGGGCTCGGGCGGCCGGTGTAGTCCTTCAGCAGCGCGTCGAGTTCGGCGGTGAAGGCCGGGTCGGCCTTGGCCTTCTCGTACTCCTCGGCGACCTGCTCGACCGCGGCGACCAGCGCCTCGGGGATGAAGCGGCCGCCGTACGCGCCGAAGTAGCCGCGAGCGTCCGGCACCTGGGCACCGGGCAGGTAGTCCTTCTCGGACATGGTGGATTCCCTCGGGGAGATGTGGATGACGGTGACGTCCGATCGGCTGGCTTCAGCCGAGCGTCACGCGCCATCGCCGCCCCGGCACCTGCCCCGGCTCGCAGCCGATCACGTACCGCACCCGACGCCCCAGCACCCGGCGCGCGGGCGCGCGGCAGCCGCGCGGGCGGCAGCCGGGGGCGAGTCGGGTGGCGATCTTCATCGGGGTGGTGTCAGTCCTTGTGCCGCACGGCGGGGTGGGCCCCGGCCGCGACCAGGTCGGCCACCGCGGCGCGCGGGTCCTTGCCGGTCACCAGGGACTCGCCGACCAGGACGGCGTCGGCACCCAGGTTGGCGTAGTTGATCACGTCCAGCGGGCCGCGCACACCGGACTCGGCGATCCTGACGATGCCGTCCGGGATGGCGTGCGCGACGTTCTCGAAGGTGTTGCGGTCCACCTCGAGGGTCTTGAGGTTGCGGGCGTTGACGCCGATGATCCGCGCCCCGGCGTCCACCGCGCGCCTGATCTCCTCCTCGTCGTGCACCTCGACCAGCGGCGTGAGGCCGATCGACTCGGCGCGCTCGATCAGCGACACCAGGGCCGGCTGGTCGAGGGCGGCGACGATCAGCAGGGCGAGGTCGGCGCCGTGCGCGCGGGCCTCCCACAGCTGGTAGGCGGTGACGATGAAGTCCTTGCGCAGCAGCGGGGTGTCCACCGCGGCGCGGACGGCGTCCAGGTCTGCCAGCGATCCGCCGAAGCGGCGCTGCTCGGTCAGCACGCTGATCGCGGCGGCACCGCCGGCCGCGTAGTCGCGCGCCAGGGCGGCCGGATCGGCGATCGCGGCCAGGGCGCCCTTGGACGGGCTGGAGCGCTTCACCTCACAGATCACCCGGACCCCGTCACCCTTGAGGGCGGCGACGCCGTCCTTGGCCTCCGGGGCCTTGGCCGCGAGCGCCTTCAGCTCGTCCAGGGAGACCCGGGCCTGCCGCTCGGCGAGGTCCTCACGGACCCCTTCGATGATCGAGTCGAGCACACTCACTCAGGAGCCCCCATCGTTTCTGCCAGTTGGCTCATCCGAGCCGGACGGGCTGGGGCCCGTCGACTCTTCGATGGTATCGGCACCCGGTGTGACCCGGCGCATCCGCCCGGAGCGCGTCTCGCGGAACGGGACGCTCCGTCCGGCGGCCGTCGGCTCCGGCTCCCACCGGGTCCAAGCCCCTGGTCAGACCAGCGGCGGTGCCAGCCCGGCTCCGACCGGCGAATTGCGCACCACCTCGAACACCAGCACCAGCAGGAGGATCAGGGCCCAGCGCCGGGCCCCGACCGAGACCCTCGGCGACGGCCCGCCGGTCAGCGCGGCCCAGCCCCAGCGCAGCCAGAGCACCGCCAGGACGCCGAACAGCAGCACCGCCGCAGCGTTGTCGTGCAGGGCGCCGGTGAGGTCCCCGTGGGTGAGCGCGTGGACGCAGCGCAGGCCACCGCAGCCGGGGCACCACCAGCCGGTGGCGACCAGGAAGGGGCAGTCGGGGTAGTGCCCGGGGGCGTTCGGGTCCACCACGGCGACGTACGCGGAGGGGACGGCCGTCGCCGCCAGCGCGGCCAGCGGCGGGCCCAGCCGGCGCAGTACGGGCGGCGGGGCGGAGGCGGTGGGGGCGGCGTTCACGCCCCGATTGTGCCCGCGCCGGGCCCGGACAGAACGAAACGGCGGGCGTGGCGCGCCCGCCGTTCGGTTGTGCGATAAGGAGTACCGGTCGTCAGGCGGCGACGGCGTCAGCACGGGCCTCGAGGGCCGCCTTGCGGGCCGCGGTCTGCTCCTCGACCGACTTGTACACGTTGCTGCTCGCCTGCTTGCCCATGCCGGCCATCGCCATGGCCTTGCCGACGATGCCGCCCGCCACGACGACCGCCAGACCGGCGCAGACCAGCAGCGGCGACGGCAGGATCATCGCGACACCCGCGATGCCGAAGCCGACGAAGGAGATGACGACGCCGGTCCAGGCGGCGGGGGTGTGGCCGTGTGCTGCTGCTGCCATCGATGGTGCTCCTAGGCTCTCGGGGCCCGGCCGGGCCTGCGGGGCCGCCGGCGGGTTGACGGGTTCCATTGTGCCGGGCCACACACGGGCGGCCCAAAGCGGGTGGCGGGTCTATCGCGTCACATGTGCTGTTCAGACAGCGGTGGGGTCCTCGCCGCGGTCCAGGGCCTTCCACAGGTCGCCCGGCGTGTCGGTCCTCGCCGGCGCCTTGCGGGTGGGCGCCTCGTAGCGGCTGCCCATGGCGGGCCAGCCGCGGCCGTAGCGCAGGGTGATCAGCCCGGCCATGGCCAGCAGCAGCCCGCCGACCACGGCGGCCCAGGGCCAGGCGGTGTGCGAGACCTCGGTGGCCGTCGAGCCGGCCAGCGCCAGCTTGCCGGAGGCGGCGGAGTCCAGGGCGGCGGAGTCCGAGGCCCCGGCCACCGAGGCGGCGGCCGCGCCGAGCCCGGCCAGCAGGGTCAGCGCGCCGACCGCGAGCCGGCCGACGCCGCGCACCGCGAACACCGCGACGGCCGCGGCCAGGCCCACCAGGGCCAGCCCGCCGGGCAGTTCGGAGATCTTGCCGCCGGTGACGGACACGTCCAGGGTGCCGGCCCGGCCCTCGGCCCAGACCCGCCCGGCCGCGGTCAGCACCAGCACGGCGCTCAGCACCGTCAGCAGCAGCATCACGCCGAGGGTGCGGCGGCCGGGGGCGGCGGGGGCAGGGGTCTGGTCTGCGGCGGTCACCCGTCCACTATCCCCCGCCCGACGCCCGGGTCCGTACCCGGGGTGGGGAAGTCGTCCGTCCGCAGCACCATCGTCCGGCCGCCCAGCGGCAGGAACAGGTCGTTGCCGAACGGCACCCGCTCGGCCTCCCGGTACACCCCGCCCGCATCCGGCGCGGTGTGCACGGTGCAGACCGCCGCCGCCGGGTCGACCACCACGTACAGCGGCACTGCGCTCTCCGCGCAGGCCCTCGTCCAGGCGTGGTCCCGGCCCGGGTGCGCCACCTCCAGCACCGCCTCGACATCGGCGGCGCGGTACCGGCCCCGAGGGCCGCGGCCGGCCCCGGGGTCGAGCACCGCGAGGTCCGGGGCGATCGGACCGGGCGCGGCCGGGAAGTCGATCACCACACCGGAGAGCACCCGGCCGGGGCCGACCAGCTGCTCCCCGAGCTGCACGGCGGCGCCGAACACGACCGCCCAGCGCAGCTCGTCGTACGGCACCTCGGGCATCCCGGCCGCCTCCTCACGCCTCAGGACAGTTCCGGCTTCCGCAGCGTATTGGCGGTGGCGACGGCCCGCAGCACGGCGGCCGCCTTGTTGCGGCACTCGGTGTCCTCGCCGTGCGGGTCGGAGTCGGCGACCACACCGGCGCCCGCCTGCACGTACGCGGTGCCGTCGCGCAGCACCGCGGTCCGGATCGCGATCGCGGTGTCCGAGTCCCCGGCGAAGTCCAGGTAGCCGACGCAGCCGCCGTACAGGCCGCGCCGGGTGGGCTCCAGCTCTTCGATGATCCGCATCGCCCGGGGCTTGGGCGCGCCGGAGAGGGTGCCGGCCGGGAAGCAGGCGGTCAGCACGTCGAAGGCGGTCCGCCCGGGGGCGACCCGGCCGGTGACGGTGGACACGATGTGCATCACGTGGCTGTAGCGCTCGATGTGCATGAAGTCGACCACCTCCACGCTGCCCGGCTCGCAGACCCGCCCGAGGTCGTTGCGGCCGAGGTCGACCAGCATCAGGTGCTCGGCCCGCTCCTTGGGGTCGGCCAGCAGCTCGGCGGCCAGCGCCGCGTCCTCGTGCGGGGTGGCGCCGCGGTGCCGGGTGCCGGCGATCGGGTGCAGCATCGCCTCGCCGTCGGTCACCTTGACCAGCGCCTCCGGGCTGGAGCCGACCACGTCGAAACCGCCCTCGGCACCGCCGTCCGGCCCGGGGAAGCGGAACAGGTACATGTACGGGCTGGGGTTGGTGGTGCGCAGCACGCGGTAGACGTCCAGCGCCGAGGCCGGGCACGGCGCCTCGAAGCGCTGCGAGGGCACGACCTGGAAGGCCTCGCCGGCCCGGATCCGCTCCTTGACCTCCTCCACGGCGGCCCGGTACGGCTCCCCGCCGAACGGCGAGCGCACCTCGCCGGGGCCGGCCGGGGTGAAGGTGGCCAGGCCCGGGTCGACCGGCTTGAGCAGGTCGGCCGCCATCGCGTCCAGCCGGGCCACCGCGTCCGCGTAGGCCTCGTCCACACCGCTGGCCAGGTCGTTGTGGTTGACGGCGTTGGCGATCAGCAGCACCGTGCCGTCCACGTGGTCCAGCACCGCGAGGTCGGTGGCCAGCAGCATGGTCAGCTCGGGCAGCTTGAGGTCGTCCGGGTTGAGGTCGGGCAGCTTCTCCAGCCGGCGGACGATGTCGTAGCCGAGGTAGCCGACCAGGCCGCCGGTCAGCGGGGGCAGGCCGTCGTCGACGTGCCGCGGGGTGTGCAGCGCCTCCAGGGCGGCGCGCAGCACCTGCAGCGGGTCGCCGGCGGTCGGGATGCCGACCGGCGGGGCGCCGAGCCAGCGGGCGTTGCCGTCCTCGTCGACGGTCAGCGCGGCGGCGCTGCGCACGCCGACGAAGGAGTAGCGGGACCAGCTGCGGCCCTGCTCGGCGGACTCCAGCAGGAAGGTGCCGGGCCGCTCCTCGGCGAGGCTGCGGTACAGGCCGATCGGGGTGAGGCCGTCCGCGAGGAGCCTGCGGGTGACCGGGATCACCCGGGTGTCGACGGCGAGCTTGCGGAAGGCTTCGAGGTCCATGCGGGGCGGCACCTTCTGGAGTTGTGGACGGGGGTCGGGGTCAGGAGAGCGAGAGCACGTCGGCGTCGAAGCAGGTGCGGTCGCCGGTGTGGCAGGCCGCGCCGGTCTGGTCGACCTTCACCAGCAGGGTGTCGCCGTCGCAGTCGAGCGCCACCGACTTGACCGCCTGCACGTGGCCGGAGGTACCGCCCTTGACCCAGTACTCGCGGCGGCTGCGGCTCCAGTAGGTGCAGCGGCCGGTGGTGAGGGTGCGGTGCAGTGCCTCGTCGTCCATCCAGCCGAGCATCAGCACCTCGCCGGTGTCGTACTGCTGCGCGATGGCCGGGAGCAGGCCGTCGCCGGTGCGCTTGAGACGAGCGGCGATCGCGGGGTCGAGGGCGGTGGAGCCGGGGGCGGCGGGTGCGGTGGACATGCGGCCATTGTGTCAGTCCGGACTCGGCGACCGGGCCGGGCGTCCGAGGAGCGGGCCGTACCGGACGAGTGGTTCGCGGACCGCCCCTTCGGGGCGATTTCGGTCAACCGCCTGCCGGGCGGGGCCCGGGTGGGCCATCCTCGTGGCCATGACCTCCGAGCAGCCGCCGCCCGCAGCCGCCGCCTCCCGTCCGCCCCGGGGCCTGGTGATCGCCGTCGTCGCCGTCCTGGCCGTGCTGCTCGCGGTGGTGGCCACCGTGCTGCTCTGGCCGGAGGACGGGAAGCCGGCCGCGGCGCCGCCCCCGCCCACCCCCACGGCCACCCCGACGCCGACCCCCACCCCCACGCCGACGCCCACCCCGACCAAGCCGCAACCGCCGTACGCCTTCTTCCCGGTGGGCACCTGCTTCGACCACCCCCAGCTGAGCCCGGTGATCACCAGGGCCGAGGAGCGGCCCTGCGCCGGCGACCACGACGGCGAGGTCATCGCCGACCTCAAACTCGCCGACGGACTGAGCGGCGAGATCCCGATCGCCCTCGCCATGCGGGACGGCTGCAAGGAGGCCGAGACCGCCGCCAAGGCCCGGCAGGCCGACGGAAAGACCTACTACCCGCGGCAGTTCGGCCCGGCCATGGTCAACTACCAGCAGGGCTGGCGGGACTACACCTGCACCCTGACGGCGAGCAACAAGCAGGGCGGCCCCAAGCTGACCGGCCGGCTCCACCCATAGGCTGGGTCCATGTCGAACCACGCCCTCGCCGAGCGCCACCGTCTCGCCCAACTCCTCACCGCCGCCGGGCCCGACGCCCCCACCCTGTGCGCCGGGTGGACCACCCGGGACCTCGCCGCCCACCTGGTGATCCGGGAGCGCCGCCCCGACGCGGCGGCGGGGATCCGGATCACCGCCCTGGCCGCCCGGACCCAGCGGGTGCAGGACGACTACGCCGCGCGGCCGTACGAAGAACTGATCCGTCTCTTCCGCTCCGGCCCGCCGGTCTACTCCCCCTTCGCCCTGCCCGGTGCGGACGAGGCCGCCAACACCGTCGAGTACTTCGTGCACGCCGAGGACGTCCTGCGCGCGGCCGAGGACTGGACCCCCCAGCCCGTCCCGCCCGGCCGCGCCGAGGCCCTGTGGCGCCGCCTCCCCATGATCGCCCGCTTCGAGGCCGGCCGCCGCTCCCCCGTCCGCCTGGTCCTCATCCGCCCTGACGGCCAGTCCCTCACCGTCGGCCCCGCCGGCGCCCCCACCGTCCACCTCACCGGCGACCCGGGCGAACTGGTCCTCTTCACCTACGGCCGCGGCGCCCGCACCACCCTCACCGTCGACGGCGCCCCGGACGCCATCGAGGCCCTGCGACACGTCCTGCCGCTGCCTGCGCGGTAGGACAGAAGGAATTCAGACACAAAAGACAGGAACCCCCGCAGCGCCCCTCCCCACCCCTTCCTCGACACGCCCAACCCACAGGTCAGCCCCGTCCCGGCTGCGGATGCCGGTCCCCGGGTGCAGACTCGCAGGTGGCCGGGGAGGGGCGTGTGCGCGCCCCACGGACCACCCCGGTCACTCTCCGTCGAAGGGGCACCACTTCATGCTCACCACCGACTTCCCCATCGGCTCGCCCTGCTGGATCGACCTGGGCAGCCCGAACATCCCGGCCACCGCCGGGTTCTACGGCAAGGTCTTCGGCTGGACCTTCCAGGAGGTCCCCGAGGCCGGCGGCTACGGCTTCCTGCAACTGAACGGCAAGACCGTCGGCGCCATCGGCAACCTCGACCAGGGTGCGCGGTCCGCCTGGACGACGTACTTCCTGACCGCCGACGCGGACGCCACCGTCAAGGCGGCCGCGCAGGCCGGCGCCACCGTCCGCGTCCCGCCGACGGACGTGATGCAGGAAGGCCGGTTCGCGGCGCTCACCGACCCGCAGGGCGCCGAGTTCGCCGTCTGGCAGGCGGGCGACACACGGGGCCTGGATGTCGTCTCCGAGGACAACGCGCTGTGCTGGTCCGAGCTGCACACCCAGGACCAGGACGGCGGCTCCACCTTCTACAAGTCCCTGTTCGGCTGGCGGGTGGAGAACTTCGAGCCGTCCCCGGGGATGAGCTACCAGGTGATCTCCACTGCCGAGGGCGACCAGCGGCAGACCGGCTTCGGCGGCATCGCCCCGGTGATGCGCGAAGGCCAGCCCTCCGCCTGGACGCCGTACTTCGCCGCCAACGACGTGGACGCGCTGGTCGCCAAGGCGACGGCAGCGGGCGGCTCGGTGCTGATGCCGGCCGCGGACATGGACAACGTCGGCCGGATCGCCTGGCTGGCGGACCCGAACGGCGCGCCCTTCGCCCTCATCAAGGGCGAGCCGCAGGAGTCCTGAGCACACGGGAGGGCCCGCCGAACCGGACAGCGGGCCCTCCCGTGACGAACGGGTCAGCGGACCGGGTGCCCGGCCTCCCGCAGCGCGTTCTTGACCTCGCTGATCCGCAGGTCCCCGAAGTGGAACACGCTGGCCGCCAGCACCGCGTCCGCGCCCGCCTCGACGGCCGGCGCGAAGTCGCCGAGCTTGCCCGCCCCGCCGGAGGCGATCACCGGCACCGAGACGGCCTTGCGCACGGCGCGGATCATCTCCAGGTCGTAGCCGTCCTTGGTGCCGTCCGCGTCCATCGAGTTGAGCAGGATCTCGCCGGCCCCCAACTCGGCCGCGCGGCCCGCCCATTCGACCGCGTCCAGGCCGGTGCCCTGGCGCCCGCCGTGCGTGGTGACCTCGAAGCCGGACGCCGTCTCGGTGCCTTCGGGGCAGCGCCGGGCGTCCACCGAGAGCACCAGCACCTGCCGCCCGAAACGCTGGGCGATCTCGCGGACCAGCTCCGGCCGGGCGATGGCCGCGGTGTTGACGCCGACCTTGTCGGCGCCGGCCCGCAGCAGCTTGTCGACGTCCTCGACGGCCCGGATGCCGCCGCCGACGGTGAGCGGGATGAACACCTGTTCGGCGGTGCGGCGGACCACGTCGTAGGTGGTCTCCCGGTCGCCGGAGGAGGCGGTGATGTCGAGGAAGGTCAGCTCGTCGGCGCCCTCGGCGTCGTAGAGCTTGGCCATCTCGACCGGGTCGCCGGCGTCGCGCAGGTTCTGGAAGTTGACGCCCTTGACCACCCGCCCGGCGTCCACGTCCAGGCAGGGGATGACTCGTACTGCGAGGGTCACGGCTGTTTGCCTTCCAGGGTCTTTGCCAGCCCGGCACGGTACGCGTCGATCTCGACCTCGACCAGCATCCGCGAGTCGATCAGTCCCTCGACCACCACCATGGTGGCCACCGGGCGTGCGGCGTCGAAGAGTTCGCGGTGGGCGCGGCCCACCTCCTCGGCGTCGCGGACGTGGGTGATGTACATCCGGGTGCGGACCACGTCGTCCGCGGTCAGACCGTACGCGGCGAGGGCCGTGAGCCCGACGCCGAACGCGGCGAGGGTCTGCCGGTACGGGTCGCCCTCGTGCTCGATCCGGCCGTCCACCCAGGCGGTGGAGCCGGCCACGTGCACGTGGTCACCCGCCGCGACCGCCCGGGAGTAGCCGAACTCCTCCTCCCAGGGGGAGAACCCGCCGACCCGACCACGTGCGACCCCACCGCGTATGATCCGACCATCCGTCATCCTGAAACCGCCTCCAGGGCCTCTTCGAGGGTGAACTTCTGCTCGTAGAGTGCCTTGCCCACGATGGCGCCCTCGACACCCTCGCCGACGAGCGTGGCGATGGCGCGCAGGTCGTCCAGCGAGGAGACGCCGCCGGAGGCGACCACCGGGCGGTCGGTGGCGGCGCAGACATCACGCAGCAGCTGCAGGTTGGGACCGGTCAGGGTGCCGTCCCGGTTGACGTCGGTGACGACGTAGCGGGCGCAGCCCTCCTGGTTGAGGCGCTCCAGCACGTCGAAGAGCTGGCCGCCGTCGCGGGTCCAGCCGCGGCCGCGCAGGGTGGTGCCGACCACGTCCAGGCCGACGGCGATCTTGTCGCCGTGCTCGGTGATGGCCTTGGCGACCCACTCGGGGGCTTCCAGGGCGGCGGTGCCGAGGTTGACCCGGGTGCAGCCGGTGGCGAGGGCGCGGGCGAGCGACTCGTCGTCGCGGATGCCGCCGGACAGCTCGACCTTGATGTCCAGCTGGCCGGTGACCTCGCGCAGCAGCTCGTAGTTGGTGCCGGTGCCGAAGGCGGCGTCGAGGTCGACCAAGTGCAGCCACTCGGCGCCGGCGTTCTGCCAGGCGAGGGCGGCGGCCAGCGGTTCGCCGAAGGAGGTCTCGGTGCCGGAGGCGCCCTTGACCAGGCGGACGGCCTGGCCGTCCCGGACGTCGACGGCGGGAAGCAGTTCGAGGCGGCTCATCAATGACAACTTTCAGCTCGTCAGAGGGTGTTGACCCAGTTGGTCAGCAGGGCGGCGCCGGCGTCACCGGACTTCTCGGGGTGGAACTGGGTGGCCCACAGCGGGCCGTTCTCGACGGCGGCGACGAACGGCTGGCCGTGGGTGGCCCAGGTGACCAGCGGCGGGTTGATCCGCGCGCTGTGGGTCTCCAGCTCCCAGTGCCGCACCCCGTAGGAGTGCACGAAGTAGAAGCGGGTCTGCGGGTCCAGGCCGGCGAACATCCGGCTGCCCTCGGGCACGTCCACGGTGTTCCAGCCCATGTGTGGGACGACGGGGGCGTCCAGCGGCTCGACGGTGCCCGGCCACTCGTCGCAGCCGGCCGTCTCCACGCCGTGCTCGACCCCCTTCTCGAAGAGGATCTGCATGCCGACGCAGATGCCCATGACCGGGCGGCCCCCGGCGAGCCGGCGGCCGATGATCCAGTCCCCGCGGACCGACTTCAGTCCGCGCATGCAGGCCTCGAAGGCGCCCACGCCGGGGACGAGCAGGCCGTCCGCGGCCATCGCGGTGTCGTAGTCGGAGCTGACCGTGACGTTCGCCCCGGTCCGCTCCAGGGCGCGCTGCGCGGAGCGGAGGTTGCCGGAGCCGTAGTCGAGGACGACGACGTTCTTGCCCATGTTCAGGTGTCCAGTCTCTCTACGGCGGGTCTACAGGCGCATGAGGCCGGAGGCCAGGCACATCACGGAACCGATGGCCAGCACCAGGATGACGCTCTTCGACTGCTTCTGCTTCCAGAAGGAGATCACCCCGCCGGCCAGGAAGAGGCCGACGAAGATGAGGATCATCGCGGTGTTGTTCACAGCGCACCCTTGGTCGACGGGAGGATTCCGGCCGCGCGCGGGTCGCGCTCGGCGGCGTAGCGCAGCGCCCGGGCCAGCGCCTTGAACTGGCACTCCACGATGTGGTGCGCGTTGCGCCCGTACGGGACGTGCACGTGCAGCGCGATCTGGGCCTGGGCCGTGAAGGACTCCAGGATGTGCCGGGTCATCGTGGTGTCGTAGCTGCCGATCATCGGCGCCATGCCCTCGGGCTCCGTGTGCACCAGGTAGGGCCGACCGGAGAGGTCCACGGTGACCTGGGCGAGCGACTCGTCCAGTGGAACCGTGCAGTTGCCGAAGCGGTAGATGCCGACCTTGTCGCCGAGCGCCTGCCTGAAGGCGGCGCCGAGCGCGAGGGCGGTGTCCTCGATGGTGTGGTGGGTGTCGATGTGCAGGTCGCCGTCGGTCTTGACGGTGAGGTCGAACAGACCGTGCCGACCGAGCTGGTCGAGCATGTGGTCGTAGAACCCGACGCCCGTCGAGATGTCGGTCTTACCGGTGCCGTCGAGGTCGATCTCGACCACGACGGAGGTCTCCTTGGTGGTGCGCTCGACGCGTCCGATGCGGGACATACGGGATTACAGCTCCTTGATCACGGTGCGGACGGCGTCCAGGAAGGCGTCGTTCTCGGCGGGCGTGCCGGCGGTGACGCGCAGCCACCCGGGAACGCCGTTGTCACGGACCAGGACACCCTGGTCGAGGATGGCCTGCCAGACGGCGTGGGTGTCGGCGAAGCGGCCGAACTGGACGAAGTTGGCGTCCGAGTCGGTCACCTCCAGGCCCGTTCCGCGCAGCGCGTCGACCAGCCGGTCACGCTCCTCCTTGAGCCGGCCGACGTACCCGAGCAGGGTATCGGTGTGCTCCAGGCAGGCCAGCGCGGTGGCCTGGGTGACGGCCGACAGGTGGTACGGCAGACGCACCAGCTGGACGGCGTCCACCACCGCCCGGTCGGCGGCCAGGTAGCCCAGGCGCAGCCCGGCGGCGCCGAAGGCCTTGGACATGGTGCGGCTGACCACCAGGTTGGGGCGGCCCTCGATCAGCGGCAGCAGCGAGGCGCGGTGCGAGAACTCGACGTAGGCCTCGTCCACCACCACCAGGCTGGGCCGGGCGGCCTGCGCGGCCTCGTAGAGCCGCAGCACGGTCTCGGCCTCGACGGCGGTGCCGGTCGGGTTGTTCGGCGAGCAGATGAACACCACGTTCGGCCGGTGCTCGGCGATCGCGGCGAGGGCGGCGTCCACGTCGATGGTGAAGTCGTCGTTGCGTGGGCCGGAGATCCAGGCGGTGCCGGTGCCCCGGGAGATCAGCGCGTGCATCGAGTACGAGGGCTCGAAGCCCAGCGCGCTGCGGCCGGGGCCGCCGAAGGTCTGCAGCAGCTGCTGGAGCACCTCGTTGGAGCCGTTGGCGGCCCAGACCTGCTCACGTACGACCGGGAAGCCGGTGGTGCGGGTCAGGTAGCCGGCCAGGCCCTCGCGCAGCTCGACCGCGTCCCGGTCGGGGTAGCGGTTGAGGTTGCGGGCGGCCTCGGCGACGCGCTCGGCGATCCGGGCCACCAGCTCCTCGGGGAGCGGGTACGGGTTCTCGTTGGTGTTCAGCTGCACGGGAACGTCCAACTGCGGTGCGCCGTACGGGGACTGGCCGCGCAGCTCGTCCCGGATCGGGAGATCGTCGATGTTCGTCACGAGCCCAGTACCGTCCAGTCGCTGTGCCAGTTCTGCTGGTCTCCGACAAAACGTGCCTTGATCGCGTCCCCGTGCCCGGGGAGGTCCTCGGCATTGGCCAGGTTGACCACGTGCGCGGCGACGTCCGCCAGCGCGTCCCGGTCGTACTCGACCACCTGGACGCTGCGCAGGAAGGTCTGCACCGACAGTCCGGAGGAGTGGCAGGCGCAGCCGCCGGTCGGCAGCACGTGGTTGGAGCCTGCCGCGTAGTCGCCCAACGAGACCGGGGTCCAGCGGCCGATGAAGATCGCGCCGGCGTTGACCACCCGGGCGGCGACCGCGTGCGGGTCGCGGGTCTGGATCTCCAGGTGCTCGGCCGCGTACGCGTTGACCACGGCGAGGCCCTGGGTCAGGTCGTCGACCAGGATGATGCCGGACTGCCGGCCGCCCAGCGCCTCGGCGACCCGCTCGCTGTGCTTGGTCTTCGCGACCTGCACGGCCAGCTCGGCCTCGACCGCGTCGGCCAGCGCCGGGGAGTCGGTGACCAGCACCGAGCCGGAGGTCGGGCCGTGCTCGGCCTGGCTGATCAGGTCGGCGGCCACGTCGCCGGGCAGCGCGCTGTCGTCGGCGAGGACGGCGATCTCGGTCGGGCCGGCCTCGGAGTCGATGCCGATCCGGCCGGCGAACAGCCGCTTGGCGGCGGCCACGTAGATGTTGCCGGGGCCGGTCACCATGGTGACCGGCGCGCACTCCTCGGTACCGAGGGCGAACATCGCCACCGCCTGGGCGCCGCCGACCGAGTAGACCTCGTCCACGCCGAGCAGCGCGCAGGCCGCCAGGATGGTCGGGTGGACGCGCCCCCCGAACTCCTTCTGCGGCGGGGAGGTGACCGCGATGCCCCGGACGCCCGCCTCCTGGGCCGGCACCACGTTCATCACCACGGAGGACGGGTAGACCGCCAGCCCGCCCGGAACGTACAGGCCGACCCGCTCGACCGGCACCCAGCGCTGGGTGACCGTGCCGCCCGGCACCACCTGGGTGGTGTGCCCGGTGCGGCGCTGGTCCGCGTGCACGGCGCGGGCCCGGCGGATGGACTCCTCCAGCGCGGCCCGCACCTTCGGGTCCAGCGTCTCCAGGGCCTCGGTCAGCTGCTCGGCCGGGACACGGGTCGACTCCAGCCGGACGCCGTCGAAGCGCTCGGTGATCTCGATCAGCGCCGCGACCCCGCGATGGCGTACGTCCTCGGCGATCGGCCGCACCTTCTCCAGCGCGGCCGCCACGTCGAACTCGGCACGGGGCAGCAGGTCACGCGGGTCGTCGAGCGAGCCGCGGAGGTCGATTCGAGAGATCACGCCACCCAGTGTAAGGAGTGGCCGGAACCACTGGTCCCACATTTCAGTCCGTGATACGAAAGGCGAGACGACCGGGGGACGGGGGAAACCATGGCGGAATGCGCTCCGGAGAGCTGGACCGACACGGAGCGGGAACTCTGGAGGGCCTTCCGTCTGGGGGACGTCTTCGACCGTCGGAGTGGCCAAACCGACATCGACGACCCCTACGGGGACGCCGCGTGGGGGCCCGGGCGGACGGTCCGCGCCGAGGTGCTCGCCCACCTGCTGCTGGCCGGCCCGGAGGCGGCGACCGGCCGGGTCGCCTCGCTGCGGATGAACGGGGTGGCCGTCACCGGCGCGCTCAACCTGGCCGGCGGCCGGATCCAGCAGTACGTCGAGTTGTACGGCTGCCGCTTCGAGCACAAGATCCTCGTCTCGGAGGCCGAGGCCAGCACCATCCGCATGGTCGACTGCCTGATCCCCCGGTTCGAGGCCTCCCGGCTCTCCACCACCGGCGACCTCCACCTGGCCCGCTGCCGCATCCCCGAGGGCGTCCGGCTCACCGACGCCAGGATCGGCACCGACCTGCTGCTCAACATGGCCGCCATCGGCTGCGACCGCCACGGCCGTGCGGTGTCCGCCGACGGGATGACCGTCCACCAGGACTTCGAGGCCGAACGCATCGACGTCCGGGGCGAGCTGAGCATCCGTACGGCCCGAATAGGCGGCCGGCTCTCGCTGCGCGGCGCCCAGCTGCACGCCGACCCGCAGAACCGCGTCTGCCTCAACGCCGTCCGGATCGTCGTCGGCCACACCCTCTACCTGACCAGCTCCGCCGACGCCGGCTGGGCCGGCTCGCGCAGCTACTACGGCTCCGGCTACGGCCAGAACCCGCCCCCGGGCGCCCCCAGCACCCCCTTCCGGGCCCACGGCCAGGTCCGGCTCTCCGACGCCCGCTTCGAGGCGGCCTGCCTGATCTCCGGCGAATTCCACCTTGAGGGTGACGACGAGCTCTCGCTGCGCCGCATCCACACCCCCGAGCTGCGCTTCACCTGCCGGATCCGCCCCACCGGCACCGTCTCGCTCTCCCGCGCCCGGGTCGGCAACCTGGTCGACGTCCCGGAGGCCTGGCCGCGCGGCAAGCACCTGGGCCTGACCGGCTTCGTCTACGAGAACCTGCGCCCGGTCCGGCCCTTCAACGTCCGGCAGCGGATCGCCTGGCTGGAGGGCTCCTCGGTGGACTTCCAGCCGGAGTCCTACGAGCAGCTCGCCGCCGCCATGCGCCGCGACGGCGCCGACGACGACGCCCGCGAGGTGCTGTACGCCAAGCAGCGCCGCCGCCGCCAGACCCTGCCGCTGCCCGCCCGGATCTGGGGCCGGGTCCAGGACGTCACCGTCGGTTACGGCTACCGCCCCGGCCGGGCGGGCCTGTGGCTGCTGCTCGCCTGGGCGCTCGGCAGCGTCTGGTTCGCCACCCACCGGCTGGAGCCGCTCAAGCCCGACGAGCACCCGCACTGGGACCCGGTGCTGTACACCCTCGACCAGCTGCTGCCGATCGTCGACCTCAACCAGGGCGCCTGGAACCCGGGCGGGATCACCCAGTGGATCTCCGCCGGTCTGGTGGTGATCGGCTGGCTGCTCGCCTCCACCGTCGTGGCGGGCGCAACCCGGCTGCTCCAGCGCGGCTGAACCCCTCGCCCCCGACGCCGTCGACCCCGTCGACCCGCCCGGGTCGTGTCCGATGCCGGATTCGGCGAGATCCGCCGCCAACTCGCCTACAAGACCGCCTGGAACGGCGGCCGGCTCGAAGTCGCCGGCCGCTGGTTACCCAGCTCCAAGACGTGCTCCCACTGCCAGGCAGTGAAACCCAAGCTGCCCCTGCGGGTACGGACCTTCATCTGTGGACACTGCGAGCTGGTCATCGACCGCGATGAGAACGCCGCGATCGACCTCGCTTCCCTCGGGAAGCGCCACGTCGCCGGGAGTGGCCGGGAGACGGTAAACGGACGTGGAGCCGACCGTAAGACGGGACCTGGTCCCGCCGGTGGCTGCGAAGCGTCGACCTCGCACCGGCCCTCCACGCCGGATCAGACGAGGACCTTTGCCCAGCAATGGGCAAATCCCTGAGATTCACTATCTCTCAAGGAACGGAACTACGCTGTCCGCCGTGACAGAACGGCTGCCGCTCTTCCCGCTGAACACCGTGCTCTACCCGGGCCTCGTGCTGCCCCTGAACGTCTTCGAGGAGCGCTACCGCCGTCTCGTCGCCGACCTGCTCGAACAGCCCGAGGACGCGCCGCGCCGCTTCGGCGTGCTCGCCATCAAGGACGGCCGGGAGGTCGCCCCGGTCAGGCCCGAGGAGGGCCCGGCCGGCCCGCTCGACGGCCTGGGCACCGTCACCGGCGACCCGCTGGAGGCGCTGTTCCACGTCGGCTGCGTCGCCGACGTCTCCTCCGTCCAGGAGCAGCCCGACGGGCGCTACGAGCTCCTGGTCACCGGGACCACCCGGTTCTGGCTGCGCTCGGTGGACGTCACCGGTCCGTACCTGACTGGCGAGATCGAGCCGATCGAGGAGCAGTCCGGCGAGGGCTCCGGCGCCCTCGCCTCCGAGGTCGAGCGGGCGTTCCGGGTCTACCAGAAGCGCCTGGCCGGTGCCAAGGAGGCCAGCACCATGGGCCGCCCGCAGCTGCCCGACGACCCCCAGGTGCTCTCCTACCTGGTCGCCGCCGCCTCGGTGTTCGAGACCCCGGTCAAGCAGCAGCTGCTCGCCTGCCCGGACACCGCCCAGCGGCTGCGCGCCGAACTCGACCTGCTGCGCCGCGAGAGCGCCGTCCTCAGCTGGCTGCCCTCGCTCCCCGCGGTCGACCTCACCCGCCAGCCCTTCAGCCCCAACTGACCCAGGACCCCCGCATGGCCAAGAAGCCCAAGAAGGGCGGCCAGGGCACCCCGGCCACCGTCGCCCTGGAGACCGCCGCCGTCCCGTTCACCGTCCACTCCTACGAGCACGACCCGGCCGCCGCGTCCTACGGCGGCGAGGCCGCCGAGGCCCTAGGCATCGGCCCCGAACGGGTCTACAAGACGCTGGTCGCCGACGTGGACGGCACCCTGACCGTCGGGGTGGTCCCGGTCGCCGGGCAGCTCGACCTCAAGGCCCTCGCCGCCGCCGTCGGCGGCAAGCGCGCCGCGATGGCCGACCCGGCCGCCGCCGAGCGCAGCAGCGGCTACGTCCGCGGCGGCATCTCCCCGCTCGGCCAGCGCCGCCCGCTGCGCACCGTGATCGACGCCAGCGCCCTCGGCCACCCCACCGTCTACGTCTCGGCGGGCCGCCGGGGCCTGGAGGTCGAACTGGCCCCCGCCGACCTGATCGCCCTCACCAAGGCCGACACCGCCCCCATCGCCCGGTAGAGCCCCGGGAAAGCCCGGAAAAGCCCCGGGAACGGCGCGAGGCGGAAGGCCCCGGCCGTACCTGACCGCACACCTTCCGCCTCGCCCGAGTAACTCAGCCCTGCGCCCGGTCCTCCGGAGCCGCGTCCACCGGAGCCTCCCCTGCCCCGTACGACCCCGCCGGAGTCCCCCAGTACGGCGGCGGGTCCTCCTCGCGCTTCCCGAACGCCGCCGACAGCGCCAGCAGCACCACCATCGCGGCCATCGGCCACACCAGCAGCGCGCCCAGCGCCCCCAGATCGATGCTCGCGTCGAAGTGCCCGCCGTTGCCGACCCGCCGGGCCTCCCCGATCAGGTTGTCGCTCGGCCCGAGCCAGCGACCGAGCCGCCAGGCGCCGATCGACCCGAGCAGCCCGCCGACGGCCAGCCCCAGCGCGACCGCGATCCCGCCGCCGCGCTTGTGGGTCACCAGGAAGGCCCCGAGCGCGGTCAGGATCCCGGCGCCCAGCGCGATCAGCACGAACACGCCGTCGGCGCCCGCCCGCTGCTCGCCCTCCGGGTCCGCGTAGAGGATCCGGTCGCCGTCCACCAGCAGCGGCACCTTCGGCGCCAGCCAGGCCCACAGCCCGGCCATCACCAGCCCGACCAGCAGACAGGCGACCACGACGCCCGCGCCGATCCGCAGCTCCGCCAGCGGACCCGAGGGCGGCTCCGTCGGCGGTTCCTCGTCGGAGACCGGCGGCGGCGCGAACGGGTCGGGTACAGCACCCGGCTCTGCCTCCACGTCGGCGTGGGCGGGATCCGGAGGCGTGTTCGGTACGGTCACAGGCCCCATCGTTTCACGACGGCCACCCGAACGGCCCCACCCCCCGGGTTCCCGCTACCGCGCGACCGCCCGCCGGTACGCCCAGGTCGCCAGGGCCAGCGACACCACGCCGACCGCCGCGCAGACCCCCAGGTCGGCCGCGACCACCGCCCAGTCCGGGTCCGGCGCGAAGGTGCGGGCGAAGGCCTCCACCCCGTACGTCGAGGGCAGCAGGTCCCGCAGCCACAGCACCGGCTGTGGCAGGTGGTCCACCGGCAGCACGCCCAGCAGCAGGGCCGCCGACATGCCGAGCTGCCCCAGCATCGTCGCGATCTCCTGCCGCGGCGCCAGCAGCCCGCAGGCCGCGCCCAGCCCGGACAGCGCGGCCCCGGCCAGCGGCACGACCGCCAGCAGCACCCACAGCTGCCCCAGCGGCAGTCCGAACATCACCGCGCCGATGCCCGCCGTGACCAGCGTCCCCGGCAGGGTGAACGAGGCGTACGCGCCGGCCGCGCCGAGCACCACCGAGGCGGCCGGCACCGGCAGCGTGCCGTAGTGGTCCAGGCCCCCGGTGGCCCGCAGCTTCCCGAAGTACTGGGCGAGCAGGTTGAGCGCGACGAAGGCCACCACCAGCACGCTCGACCCGGCGACGACCGACCGCGCCGCCGAAGTCTGCCCGGCGTCCACGACGCCCCGCATCATCACCAGGATGCCGACGGACTGGAAGGTCGCCACGAACAGCAGCGGGATCCGCGCCACCTTGGCCCGGGCGAGCTGCGCCCGGTACACCGCGGCGAGCGAGGGCAGCAGCCGGGCGGCGGGGGCCAGCGGGGCGGCCCCGGCAGTCGGCCGGTCGGTTCGCGGGGGCACCGAGAGCAGCGTCACTTGGCCAGACCTCCGTGGCGGCCGCCCAGCTTGAGGTAGGCGTCCTCAAGGCTCGGGGTGGCGAGGGTGAAGTCGTCGAGGGCGGCGAAGGCCGGGCCGGTGGTGACGGCGGCGACCAGTTCGCGGGCCTGCTCGGGGGTGGTGCGGACGGTCCAGCGGCGCCCGGTGCGCTCGGCCCGTTCGGCCAGCGCGGCGACGGCGGGCACGCCGACCGGCGCCTCGTCCCGCCAGACCAGGTCCAGCCGGACGTCGCCGTCCACCAGTGCCTTGAGCCCGCCGGGCGTGTCGCAGGCGATCACCCGACCCTCGTCCACCACGGCGACCCGGTCGAGCACGGTCTCCGCCTCGATCACGTTGTGGGTGACCAGCAGCACCGTCGTCCCGCGCTCGGCCCGCCGCCGGTCCACGGCCGACCAGACGGCCCGCCGGGCGACCGGGTCCATGCCCGTCGTCGGCTCGTCCAGGACGAGCAGCGGCCGCTCCCCCACCAGGGTGGCCGCGAAGCACGCGAGCCGCCGCTGCCCGCCGGAGAGCTTGGCCAGCGGCCGCGCGGCGATCGGCTCCAGCCCGAGTTCGGTGAGCACCTCCGCCGCCTCGGCCCGGGCCTGCGCCCGGGTGAGGCCGCGCAGCCGCCCGGTGGTCTCGGCGGCCAGCACCACGGTCAGCTCGTCCAGCGCGGTGGACTCCTGCCCGAGGTAGCCGAGCAGCCGGGCGGCCCGCTCCGGGTGCCGCACGATGTCGTGCCCGAGCAGTTCGACCGAGCCGGAGTCCGGCCGCAGCAGCCCGGTGAGCTGGCGCACCAGCGTGGACTTCCCGGCCCCGTTGGGTCCGAGCAGCCCGAAGATCTCACCCTGCCGGACGGTCAGGCTGATCCCGTCGTTGGCCCGGACCTCGGTGGCGGCGGCGCCGCGCCCGGTGCGGTAGGTGCGGACCAGGTCGCGCACGGCGACGCACGGCGGGGTGTTCTGGGGTGCTCGCCCGGCCGTCTCGTTCACGACCGGAGACTCTACGCGCTCACACGGGCGAACCGGACAAGGGGGCCTGATCGCCGGAAACCACCGGGACGCGCTACGGGACGGGCTAGTCGTCGACCACCATGGAACCGCCCGGCACCCGGGCCGCCAACTCCTTCCAGAAGCCCGCCCGGATGGCGTAGCGGTCGTGCTCGTCGATCTGGTCGTCCTTGTGCGCGAGCAGCCCGAAGCGGGCCGCGTAGCGCAGCAGCTCGCCGTCGACCCGGTGCGGGATGCGCGGGTAGTCGGGCCAGAGCAGGGTGAGCCGTTCGAGGTCGCCGAGCCGGTCGCTCCAGCGCCGGGCGAAGACCTGCCCGACCTCGTGGGCGTCACCGCCGATCGAGGTGATGTCCTCCTCGCGGTCGGCCCAGCGCTGCTCGGCGGTGGTCAGCTGGGCCAGGGTGGGCAGGCCGTCCCCGGCGGTGACGGACGGCTCCGGCGCGGGCCGGTCCACCCAGCCCCGGTCGGAGGACCACCGCAGCACCGGCCCGCCCGCCGCATGCCCGGCGGCGGAGCCGTTGACGTGCCCGTTCGCCGCCGAGGTGACCGGCGCGACGGCGGCGACCCGCCCGGCCAGGTCCTTCGGCGTGGGCACCACCCGCAGCGCCGCGGCCGGCTGCGGCCGACCGTTCGCGGCGGGCGCCTCGGGCACCTCGGGCGCCGGAGCACCGGCGGCCGGGCGGACCACCGGCGACACCACGGTCGGCAGCGGGGCGGGCGGGGCGGCGAGGATCTTGGCGATCTCCTGCCGGGCGCCGCCCGCCCCGGGCGCCGGGAACACGGTGGAGCTGTCCCGCAGCGAGAAGGACCCCTCGATCCACTCGCGGTCCAGCACCCGCCGTTCGTCGGCCTCGCCGACCAGGTCCTCGGACTGGTTGAAGTCCCCGTCGGCGGCCTGCAGCGCCCACAGGTGCACGGCCACCCCGTGCTCCTTGGCGGTCATCATCCCGGGCAGCAGGTCCCCGTCCCCGGTGATCAGTACGACGTCCGCACAGGCCCGGTTGCGGGCCAGCTCGGAGAGTTCGGCGTGCATCGCGGCGTCCACACCCTTCTGCACCCAGCGCCCCTCGGCCCGGGTGAGGGCGCCCAGCCGTACGGTGACCCGGGGCAGCACGCGCAGCCGCCGGTGCTCGGGCATCGGGCGGCGGTCGGGGGCCGCGTCGAACCAGTAGATCCGCAGCAGCGGCAGCCCGGTCTCGGCCTCGGCGCGCTCCCGCAGGGCGCTGATCAGCGCGGTGTGGTTCACGGTGACCTTGGAGCGGGAGGGGTCACCGGCGAGCAGGCTGGCAGCGGCGCCCAGCAGGTATCCGGCGTCCACCAGGACGACACAGCGGTCCATCTGCGCACCTCTTTTCGCTCGCCCTCGAAGGTCAGTCAGGGTGGGCAGTCCGCCCGTCGTCCGGGCCGCGGTGGGGTGAGGGGCCCCCGTGGCCGCCCGATCGTTGGGTCACCTTTTCCCCCAGGTTCGCGCCCCGAACCTCGGCAGATGTCCCGGTCCCGCAACAGCCGCCCCAACGAGTCGCAAAGAAACGCGAACGCGGGCCCTGTCCAACGACAGGGCCCGCCAAACGTCACGGCCGGTTGCTCCGGGTCAGCCCCCGGGCTCGGCCGGGCGTCAGCCCCTGAGCTCGGCGGCGACCAGCTCGGCCAGCTGGACGGCGTTGAGCGCGGCACCCTTGCGCAGGTTGTCGTTGGAGACGAACAGCGACAGGCCGTTCTCCACCGTCTCGTCCACCCGGATGCGGCCGACGTAGCTCGGGTCCCGGCCGGCCGCCTGCAGCGGGGTCGGGATCTCGGACAGCTCGACGCCGGGGGCGCCGGTGAGCAGCTCGACGGCACGCTCGGGGCTGATCGGGCGCTCGAAGCGGGCGTTGATCTGCAGCGAGTGGCCGGAGAAGACCGGCACGCGCACGCAGGTGCCGGAGACCTTCAGAGCGGGAATGCCGAGGATCTTGCGGCTCTCGTGACGGAGCTTCTGCTCCTCGTCGGTCTCGTTGGAGCCGTCCTCCACGATGGCGCCGGCCAGCGGCACCACGTTGAAGGCGATCGGCCGCTTGTAGACCCTGGGCTCGGGGAACTCGACGGCGCCGCCGTCGTGGGCCAGCGCTGCGGCGCCGTCCACGACCTTGGCGGCCTGGTCCTGCAGCTCGGCGACGCCGGCCACGCCGCTGCCGGAGACTGCCTGGTAGGTGGAGACGACGAGCGCGGCCAGGCCGGCTTCCTCGTGCAGCGGGCGCAGCACGGGCATGGCGGCCATGGTGGTGCAGTTCGGGTTGGCGATGATGCCCTTGGGGCGGTCCGCGATGGCCTCGGGGTTGACCTCGGAGACCACCAGCGGGACCTCGGGGTCACGGCGCCAGGCGGAGGAGTTGTCGATGACGACGGCACCGGCCGCGGCCACCTCGGGGGCCAGGGCCTTGGAGGTGGAGCCGCCGGCCGAGAAGATCACGATGTCCAGGCCGGTGTAGTCGGCCGTGGCCGCGTCCTCGACGGTGACCTCGGTACCCTGCCAGGGCAGCGTGCGCCCGGCCGAGCGGGCCGAGGCGAACAGCCGCAGCTGCTCCACCGGAAAGTTGCGCTCCGCCAGGATCTCGCGGACCACGCCGCCGACCTGGCCGGTGGCCCCGACAATGCCGATCTTCATTCCGACTACTCCTCTGAATGGTGCTGTCCACAGCCGCACTCTGCCCATCATGCCTTGTCACGCGGGTGGGGCGACCTGCTGTTCCACGGTGTGAGAGGGGGCCCGGGCGGGCCGCTACTGGTCCAGGCCATTCACCAGCTCAAGTGCGGCCGCGACCTCCGCCTCCCCGGCCGGCAGCAGCGGCAGCCGCACGTCCGGGGTCGGGATCCGGCCCTGGGCGTGCAGTACGCCCTTGGTCACCGTCGGGTTCGGCGCGGTGAACGCGGACAGCGCCAGAGCGGTCAGCCGGTGCCCGAGCACCCGCGCCCGCTCGACGTCCCCGGCCCGCCAGGCCTCGTACAGCTCGACGAAGCGGCCGGTCGCCAGGTGTGCGGAGGCGAGGATGCCGCCGGCCGCGCCGATCGCCAGCATCGGCGCCAGGAAGGCGTCCTCGCCGGTCAGCACCGCGAACCCCGCGGGGGTGTCGGCGAGCAGCTCGGCGGCCGTCTGGTCCAGCCCGCCGGTCGCGTACTTGACGCCCACCACGCCGTCGATCGCGGCCAGTTCGCGCAGCGCGGCGGTGGAGAGCTGCTGCCCGGTGCGGTACGGGATGTGGTAGACGACCAGCGGCAGCGGGCTGCTCGCGGCCAGCGCCCGGAAGTGCGCCACCGTGCCGGCCTCGCCCGCCCGGACGAAGGACGGCGTGGTGACCAGCGCCGCCGCCTGCGGCACCCGCGCCCCGAGCGCGGCCAGCGCCTCGCCGACGGCCCGGGTGTCGCCGCCGGAGGCGCCGACGACCAGCTGCGCCCCGCGCGCGGCACAGGCGGCCGCGGCGACGTCCACCACCGCGTCCCGCTCCTCGACGGTCAGCGCGGCGGGCTCGCCGGTGGTGCCGAGCGCGACCAGCCCGGCCGCCCCGGCGTCCAGGACCTCGTACGCGAGCTTCTCCAGCGCGTCGAGGGCGACCGCGCCGTCGGCGGCGAAGGGGGTGATCAGGGGGACGTGAATGCCCTTGAGTTCCATGTCCACGATCCTGCGGCCGACGGACAGCGCAGGTCCAGTTCACATTTCTGACGCTTCTCGTAAGCTGATCCGATGCTCGACGTCCGACGCCTGCGCCTGCTGCGCGAACTCGCCCACCTCGGCACCATCGCGGCCGTCGCCGAGGCGCTGTCCTTCAGCCCTTCGGCGGTGTCCCAGCAGCTGTCCGTCCTGGAGAAGGAGGCGGGCGTCCCGCTGCTGGAGCGCACCGGGCGGCGGGTCACCCTCACCCCGGCCGGGCTGGGCCTGGTCCGCCACGCCGAGTCCGTGCTCGCCCTGCTGGAGCAGGCGGGCGCCGAACTCGCCCATGCCAAGCGGGGGTTGGCCGGACCGCTGCGGATCGGCACCTATCCGTCGGCGGCCCGGGCGATCATCCCGGCGGCGCTCGCCGAGCTGTCCTCCTGGCACCCTGGGCTGGAGCCGATGGTCACCGAGGTCGACCCGGCGGCCGTCGGCGCGGCGCTGCGCGCGGGCGAGCTGGACGTCGCGCTGGTCCACGAGTACGACCTCGTCCCGGCCGACCCGGAACCCGGCCTCGCGGTCACCCGTCCGGTCTTCACCGAGCCGATGTACCTGGCCGCCCGCGCCCCGGCCACGGTCGCCGAGCAGCGCGGCGCGCCCTGGATCATGTCCCCGCCCGGCACCCTCTGCCACACCATGGCCGTCCGCGCCTGCGAGGCGGCGGGCTTCGCACCCCGGATCCGGCACCAGATCGACGACTTCACCACGGTGCTGGCGCTCGTGGGCGCCGGCCAGGGCGTCGCCCTGGTCCCCCACCTCGGCACGGCCCAGCCGCCGCCGGGCGTCGTGCTCACCCGGCTGCCGATGTACCGGCGCACCCGGGCGGCGTTCCGGGCGGGCGCGGGCTCCCACCCGGCCATCTCGGCCTTCGTCTCGGCGCTGCACACGGCGGTGCCGCCGGGGCTGGGCAGCGGGTCCTGAGGATTCCCGAGGAACGCCGAAGGCCCGGGGCGCTGTGAGCACCCCGGGCCCGGTTCCCGCGCTAGACCGCCAGACAGCTCGGTCCGAGCAGCTGCTTCAGGTCCCCGAACAGCGCCGGGTCCGACTTCACCCGGTGCCGGTCCAGCCGCAGCACCGTGGTCTTGTTCCGGCTCTCCAGCCGCACCCGCACCTCGGTGGTGCCCCGGTGGCTGCCCAGCACCTCGCCGAGTCGGGCCACCAGCGGCGGGGTGACCTTCCCGCTCGGGATGTTGATGGTGATCGGCGCCTCGGCGTGGGCGTTCGACAGGTCCGGGACCGCGAGCTCCATGCCCATCAGCCGCGGCACGTCCTCCCGCTTGTCCAGCTTGCCGCGGACGAACACCACGGCGTCCTCGACCAGTTGGGAGGAGACCAGCTGGTAGCTCGCCGGGAAGAACATGCAGTCGATCGAGCCCGCCAGGTCCTCGACGGTGGCGATCGCCCAGGCGTTGCCCTGCTTGGTCATCTTCCGCTGGAGGCCCGAGATGATGCCGCCGATGGTGACGATCGTCCCGTCCGGCCGCTCCGCGAGGTCCGCCACGGCGCAGTCCGCCTTGTCGGCGAGCACGTGCTCGATGCCGTGCAGCGGGTGCGAGGACACGTACAGGCCGAGCATCTCCCGCTCCTGGGTGAGCAGGAAGGACTTCTCCCACTCCTCCTCGGAGAACACGACGTCCAGCCCGAAACTCGGCTCGTCCGAGGCCGTGTCGCCGCCGAACAGGTCGAACTGCCCCTCGGCCTCCTTGCGCTTCACGCCGACGACGTTGTCGATCATCGGCTCGAACTGCGCACTCAGGCCCTTGCGGGTGTGCCCGAGCGAGTCGAAGGCGCCCGCCTTGATCAGCGATTCGACGGTCCGCTTGTTGCAGACCACCGACTCCACCTTGTCCAGGAAGTCCGGGAAGGACGAGAACTTCCCCTTGGTCTTCCTCGTCCGGATCATCGACTCGACCACCGGCCCGCCGACGTTGCGGATGGCGGTGAGGCCGAAGCGGACGGTGTCGTCACCGTGCGGGGTGAAGTCCGAGTCCGACTCGTTGACGTCCGGCGGAAGGACGTTGATGCCCATCTTGCGGCACTCGTTGAGGTAGACCGCCGACTTGTCCTTGTCGTCCTTGACGGAGGTGAGCAGACCGGACATGTACTCGGCCGGGTAGTTGGCCTTGAGGTAGGCCGTCCAGTACGAGACCAGCCCGTACCCGGCGGTGTGCGCCTTGTTGAACGCGTAGCCGGAGAAGGGGACCAGGACGTCCCACACCGCCTGGATGGCCGCGTCGGAGTAGCCGCGCTCACGGCAGCCCTTCTGGAAGGGGACGAACTCCGCCTCCAGGATCTCCTTCTTCTTCTTGCCCATGGCCCGGCGCAGCAGGTCCGCCTGGCCGAGCGAGTACCCGGCGAGGATCTGCGCGGCCTTCTGCACCTGCTCCTGGTAGACGATCAGGCCGTACGTCGGCCGGAGCACCTCCTCCAGGGGCTTCTCCAGCTCCGGGTGGATCGGGGTGATCTCCTGCTGGCCGTTCTTGCGCAGCGCGTAGTTGGTGTGGGAGTTGACGCCCATCGGGCCGGGGCGGTACAGCGCCAGAACGGCCGAGATGTCTTCGAAGTTGTCGGGCTTCATCAGCCGCAGCAGCGAGCGCATCGGCCCGCCGTCGAGCTGGAAGACGCCGAGCGTGTCACCGCGGGCGAGGAGTTCGTAGGTCGGCTTGTCGTCCAGGGGCAGATCAAGCAGGTTGATCTTGATGCCCTTGTTCTTCTCGATCGCCTTGACGGCGTCGTCCATGATCGTCAGGTTGCGCAGGCCGAGGAAGTCCATCTTGAGAAGGCCGAGGCCCTCACAGGTCGGGTAGTCGAACTGCGTGATGGTGACGCCGTCGGTGTGCCGGGTCCAGACCGGGATGTGGTCGGTCAGCGGCTCGGCGGACATGATGACGCCGGCCGCGTGTACGCCGGGCTGGCGGATCAGGCCCTCGATACCGCGCGCGGTGTCGATGACCTTCTTCACGTCCGGGTCGGTCTCGTACAGCCCGCGGATCTCGCCCGCCTCGCCGTAGCGCGGGTGGCTGCTGTCCGTGATGCCGGAGAGCGGGATGCCCTTGCCCATGACGTCCGGCGGCATCGCCTTGGTGATGCGGTCGCCCATCGCGTACGGGTAGCCGAGGACTCGGGAGGAGTCCTTGATGGCGGCCTTCGCCTTGATGGTGCCGTACGTGACGATCATGGCGACCTTGTCGGACCCCCACTTCTCCGTCACGTAGCGGATCACGTCACCGCGTCGGCGCTCGTCGAAGTCGATGTCGACATCGGGCATGGAGATGCGCTCGGGGTTGAGGAAGCGCTCGAAGATCAGGCCGTGCGGGATGGGGTCGAGGTCGGTGATGCCCATCGCGTACGCGACCAGCGAACCGGCCGCCGAACCACGGCCGGGGCCCACCGCGATGCCCTGGCTCTTGGCCCACATGATGAAGTCCGCGACCACGAGGAAGTACGCCGGGAACCCCATCTGGATGATGGTGTCCATCTCGTACTCGGCGAGCTTCCTGTGCTCCTCGTCGTACCCGCCCGGGAAGCGCCAGTCCATGCCCTCCCAGACCTTGGACCTGAAGAAGTCCGCCTCGGACTCGAAGCCCTCCGGGATCGGGAAGCGGGGCATCAGGTTCTTGAACTTGAACATGCCCTCGGTGTCGACCCGGGAGGCGACCAGCAGCTGGCTGTTGCGGCAGCCCTCCTGCCAGGCGTCCGAGGAGTCCAGCGCGTACATCTCGGCGGCGGACTTGATGTAGTAGCCGGTGCCGTCGAAGCGGAAGCGGTCCGGGTCGGAGAGGTTCTTGCCGGTCTGGACGCAGAGGAGGAGGTCGTGGGCGCCGGCGTCGGCCTCGGTGGTGTAGTGCGAGTCGTTGGTGACCACCGGGGGGATGTTCAGCTTCTTGCTGATCTCCAGCAGCCCGTCGCGGACCCGCTTCTCGATGTCGAGGCCGTGGTCCATCAGCTCCAGGAAGTAGTTGTCCTTGCCGAAGATGTCCTGGTAGTCGGCGGCGGCCTTCACGGCCTCGTCGAACTGGCCGAGCCGGAGGCGGGTCTGCACCTCGCCGGAGGGGCAGCCGGTGGTGGCCATCAGGCCGCCGGACAGTTCGGAGATCAGCTCCTTGTCCATCCGGGGCCACTTCACCAGCCAGCCCTCGGCGTAGGAGCGCGAGGTCAGCTTGAAGAGGTTGTGCAGGCCCTCCTTGTTCCGGGCCCAGATGGTCTTGTGGGTGTACGCGCCGGACGCGGAGACGTCGTCCTTCTTCTGGTGCGGCTGACCCCACAGGATGCGCTTGGTGTTCGAGCGGGACTCCGGGGCGACGTACGCCTCGATGCCGATGACGGGGGTGATCCCCGCGTCGGTGGCCTGCCGGTGGAACTCGGCGGCGCCGTACATGTTGCCGTGGTCGGTCATCGCGACATGGGTCTGGCCCAGGCGCTCGACCTCCTTGAACATCTGCTTCAGCCGGGCGGCACCGTCCAGCATCGAGTACTCGGTGTGGACGTGCAGATGCGCGAACGGCTGGTCGCTCAAGGCGGGGCCTCCGGAGGCTTGTGCTGGTCTGGTGGGCCGGCGAACGTGCGGGTCACAGGGGTTACCCCTGGAAATGGATGTGGCCCGGAACACCTCTCGGGGTCCGGACCATCACTCACACGTTCACGCGTCTACTCTAGCCCGCCTCGCCCCGAGCCAGTCGCACCGCGGCGGCCTCCCGGACCGCCGGTTCCTCCATCGGATCGTCGCGCAGGCAGACCAGGCGGGCGCTCACCTCGGGCCGTTCCGGAGCGTGCTCGATCCCCAACAGCCGGGCATCGGATTCACAGTCCCAGAGCGACTCGGTGTACGCCTCGGCCATGCCTGCCGAACCGATCGCCGCCAGGGCCTCCAGGTACGCCGGGCGCTCGTACGAGTGCGGCGTCCACAGCCAGAAGCGGCGCAGCAGCGAGACCGCGTCCGCCCCTCTGGGGCCGAACCGGGCCAACCCACGGGCGATCGTGTCCGGTCCGCACCAGGCCTGGTCCACCCACTGCTGTTCCAGCGCGGCCATCAAGGTGGGCACGTCACTCTCGTCGCCGTGGGCGGCCAGCACCGCGAATCCCGCCCAGGCGAGCCACTCCCGGCCCGAGGCCGCCCACTCCCGGGCGGCCGGTACGGCCTGCTCGGCCAGCCGCTCGACCGCCCGGCCCAGCTGGGGCAGCGGCCGGGTGCCTTCGGTGGCGCCGAGCTCGGGCACCAGCGGGATCAGCGCGGGCTCCGGCGGCCGGAGCGACAGCGCCCGGAGAGCGGTCACCTTGGCACCCTCGGACGCCTCCGGATCACGCAGCAGGTCGAGCAGGCTCGCACTGTCCCGCTCCGGGCACGGGTCCCCTCGCTTCATGCGACGTCGGGACAGCCCGTCCTCTTCCGGATCCGGCACGTATCCCGGCAACGCCCCCCGGGCTTCCTCCGACCCACCCAGCGCCAGCAGCTCCAGCACGCCGGTGGCCCGGTCCCGGGTGTCCTCGTCCACGGCGAGCATGTCGATCACCGGGCCGAGCGGCAGCTCCAGGTCCCGGATCAGCCGGGCCAGGTAGAGGTGCCGGTCGTCGACCTGTGAGTCCCAGCGCCACTCCCAGCGGATGCAGCCGTAGATCAGATGGGCGGCCGAAGCCGGGCCCTCGGCGGCTATCAGCGCGCCCTGCCCCCGGCCACGCTGCAGGAGGCCGAGGAGAGTGTTCGCCGGTGCGTAGTGGTCGGTGCGCATGGCATCCATCGTGCCGCAGCCCCCGGCGCACGGGCGGCGGGGGCTGGCGGAGGTCAGGAATCCTCGTCCGGAGGGGTCGCGCGGAGGACGGTGATCACGCCCAGGGCGACGGTTGCGAACGCGAGGGCGAGGAGGACGGCGAACGCCGCCCCGATCAGGAATCGCACGGGCGGTCTCGCTCGGCGTCGAGGAGCAGGGTGAGGAGGTTGAGCAGGGTCGAGACCGGCGCCGTGTTGAACCGGACGAGGACCCGCCCGTCGAGCGTGCGGTCCGTCGAGGCCGACGGCCAGACGAGCCCGAACTTCTTGCCCCGCTCGTGGAGTTCACCGAGGAGAGCGAGGACGTGCTCGTCCCGGTAGCCCCGGATGCGCGGATCCGTCGGCGTCATCGGCCGACGCTGGCGCTTCACGCGACGGAGTCCAGCTCGAACCAGACGAGTTTGCCCCTCTCCTGGAGGTCCACGCCCCAGCGGTGGGTCAGGCCCTCCACGAGCTGGAGCCCCCGCCCCGACTCCGCGAGGAAGCCCGGCATGCACCGCTCCGGCATGGTCGGGCTCTCGTCCGCGACGGCCACCCGGAGCGTGCGGTGGATCGCGAGGATCTGGACGACCGGCGCCGGGGTGGCGCCGTGCCGCCAGGCGTTCACGAGGAGTTCGACGAGCGCGAGCTCCCCGTCGGCGATCACGGAGGGCGGGTACCCGACCCGACCCATGGCATCCCGGAGGGACTGCCGGGAGATGGCGAGCGAGGGCGTGTTGATGTGACGCATGGGAGTACTCCCGAGATGCGATGAAGTGGCTTGATGACAGCCGGAGTTGACGATCAACCGGATCGATGTGACATCGACCATACAACACCCGACATCACATGTGATTCCGGTTTCGAATAACTTCACCCTCAAGTGGACCCCGCGCCAAGGAGCGCGGCAGACTTGGGCCACCTCGGCAAGGAAGGAACCAATGCCGCCACGACTCAGCCCGACGCTCCGTCAACGCCGTATCGGAACCGAACTTCGGAAGATGCGCGAAGCCGCCGGGCTATCGACCTCCACCCTCAGCAGAGATCTCGGCATCGACAGGACTCAGGTCAGTCAGATAGAGGCGGCCAAGGTCGGTGTGAGCCCGGAGCGGCTCCGCTCCTTCGCCGCCGCCTGCAAGTGCATGAACGAGCCCCTGATCGACGCCCTGGAGTCCATGGTTCAGGACCGCTCCAAGGGCTGGTGGGAGGAGTATCGCGGCACCATCCCGGACGGCTTCCTTGAGGTCGCCGAGCTTGAGAAGAGCGCAGACAGCCTCATGCTGTGGGTACTCACCCACATGCCTGGCCCCTGCCAGACGATCAGTTATGCGTCGTCAACGTTCGGACGTTTGGTCCCTCCGCTTCCTCGACACGAGTTGGAGGCGCGGACCACGTTCAGAATGCATCGCAAGACCGATCTGCGCCGCGATCAGAAGCCGATGACCTTCTTCATCTACGAATCCGCGCTGTGGACCCGCTTCGGCGGCACTGAGATCCTCCGGGAGCAGCTCGCATGTCTGCTCGAAGACTCCGAGCAGACATGGATGACCATCCGAGTCGTGCCATTCGACATCGACACCTTCCCTGGAGCTGTTGAGAACCTCACCTACGCGTTCGGCAAGGTGCCGGAACTCGACACCGTGGAGATCGAGTCCTCCCGCGGCCCCGTCTACATGGATGCCGTCAACGAGCTCACCAGCTATCGATCCATCTTCGCCCGCACCGAATCGATGGCGCTGAGCGAGAGCAAGTCTCGTAGCCTGATTCGCAAGATCGCACAGAGCCTATGAAAGGCCGAACATGACCTACACCGAGTGGCAGAAGTCATCCTTCAGCGGGTCCGGCAATGACTGCGTGGAGGTCCGTAAGGCCGACAGCCTGGTCGAACTCCGCGAGTCCGACGAAGGCGAAACCATCCTCCGCACCACCCCCACCGCCCTCGCCGCCCTCCTCCAAGGCATCAAGGTCGGCGAGTTCGACCACCACGCCTGACCACACCCCGGCGGCCCCTCGCGCCCAATCGCGCGAGGGGCCGCCGGACAAAGCCGACTCCCGCCGCACACCGAGCGGTACGCCATCGGCCGCCGCGCGCCCATCCAGAAGGTCACGGCATCGCTGCGCACGGAGGCGAACCCCGCCCAGACGAACCCGGACGGGGCCATCTTCGGAGTGTTGCTCAGCCAGAGCTGGGGACGACGAATCCTCGCGCCGGACCGGTTCCACGGGACATGCCCTTGATGATCGCCAGTGCTTCGTCGGTGATGTCCCGCCGGGTGACGAGGTCGGTACTGTCGTACACCCGCCATTGCCCGTTCGGCTTGTCCGGGTCTTCGGGGGAGACGATTCCCCGGACGCCCAGACGGCGGAGCCTGTCGGCCACCCGCTGGGCTTCGTTCTCGTCCATGGATCCCGCCCTTCCGTGTTCGGTGGGGCCCAGGTTAGCTACCTTCGCCGCCCCCGCCCCCGCCGTTGCAATGTGAAGCGCACCCTCCGGGGTTGATGGGTCCGCATCCGCCGGGGACGGGAGTGTGGGAGCACTGTGCGGCCACGGCCACCAGGGCGCGGGTCGGACCGACCCACAATTGGTGGTCGGGGGTGTACCCGGCCTGTTCGATGAGGGCGACGGTCCGCGCGAGAGCGTCGGGGTCGTGGCGCGCCAGGTCAGGACGCTCGGGGTAGTGGTGGACGAACCCGCCCAGCCGTTCGCACAGTCCGGCGTAGGAGCGGGTGTGGAGGATGAGGGCGTGCCATCCTTCGTCGACGACGTTGGACGGCGTGACGCGCACGGTGGGGAACGTGCCGACGGTGACGACGAACTTCAGCGCTTCGGTGACGATGCGTTCGGCGGTGTCGGCGAGCATTCCGGGGTGGTTGTCGATGCTCACCGTCCGCACAGCCTGCGAAGTCCCCGTCGACGGTCTGCTGGTCCGGCGCAACCATGGCCAGTAGATCCAGCGTGCCGATGGGGGCGTAAGTGCAGGCCTCCTCGATGCGGGCGGACGTAGGGTGCGAAGGGGCCTCATCGATCCGAGCCCGCCACTTGAGATCCAGCCCGAAGCTCCCCAGGCGTACCAAGAGTTCGGCCAGCGTGACGTAGCGTCGACCGGAAGCGCGGTCGTGCCAGGCCGCAAAGGTGACTGGCTGCACAGCGGCAGGACGTCTTGCATCCGGACCGGCTCCGTTCACTCGTGATGCATCAGCGGCTCCGTCACAGCTTGACCTCCGCTTGCCCTGTCCGCAGATCATTGTGAAGCGATCAGCCGGGCTCCGGAAGTCGGCCCGTCCGACTTCCTGCGCAACCACCGCCCGGCAACCCGCCGGCTGCGCCTCAGCGAAGCGAGTGACGCCAGTACCTCGGGTCAGGCGGACCGAAGTCCAGCCCGTTCTCATCGAGGGCGTTGAAAACGGTCAGTCGAGCCTCGGAGAAGACGAAGCTCACGGCAACGGTCCCCCGGGCAAGGTCGCTCCCCGTCCATTCGAGAAGCTCAAGGTCCCGCAACACCTGCCCTTGGAGGGACCACAGTTCGGGGTACGCCTCGTGCCGCCACCGCACGTCGAAGCCAGGCCAGCGAGCCGGCTCGTGGGGATCAATGGTGTTCCAGGTGATCGCCAGGTCGTCCAACTTGTAGTGGTTGACCTCGACCTGTTCCCCGTCGAAATCGAGCAGAACGGGGCCATCGGCGAACCATTCATCGTCTCGGACGTCCCAGGCCAACCAGGCCCGCGTCAGCGACCGCCCGATGAGCGTTCGCAGCCGTTGGCCCTGGGATGCCGCGACGGCGGAAAGCCCGTTGAGCCATTGGGGCCGGTAGTCCTCGATCCTGAACGCATCCACGCCAGGATCCTGCCATTCCTGCTTCCTCCGCCGCCGCCCCTGTCTGCGATCGCGGCTCAGGCAGGCCTCGGGGAGGCCGCCCGCCGGCTGCGGACGGCCTCCCCACCGGTACTACCGGATGAAGTTCACGTCGATCACCTGGTAGAAGGCGTGACCGGTGTCGGCCACCTCCCACACGCCGAGGATCACGTGATAGCCGGAACGCTCCGGCAGCTTGACCGAGTGCGGCTTGCTGAGGTGCGGGTCGTTGGAAGCGTCCGGCATGTCCTCGAACTTGATGTCGCCGTACGGCTTGTACGTCGCGAACGGCTCAGGCTCGAACTGGGCGCGGCTCAGCGGGACGCTCGGGTCCCAACCCTCCCGGGTCACGAAGTAGTTGTAGCGACGCGTCCGGTGCTTCTGCGAGAAGTTCCACTGGAAGGGAACCTCCGTGCCGGACGGCAGATCCACCTTCGGCCAGTCCCGCACCTCGTCGAGCACCGCGCCGGCCGGCTCACTCCCGCCGCTGGCGATCTTGCCGTCCGGCGGCACCGGCTTGGGTCCGCTCCTGACATCCCCCGGGGCGTCCGGGTCCTGCAACCCGACCTGGGTCGCCGGGAAGAACTTGCCCGCTTCCAGCCCGTTGGACGGCCAGCCGCCGTTGAAGTGGATGTCGGCGCGAGAGCGGGGATTCGTCATCCATCCGTGCCTGGGGGCCGCCTCGCCGTGATTCTTCGCAGCCATTTCCATCTCCTCTCCGAGTCGATGCGCAGGGCAAGGTCACGGCTGCTCAGCGGGCCGAAGCAGGCCCGACACATGAGCAGCCTCCGTTTGCCCGGCTGAGATTGATGCTTCGCAGGCTACTCACCGTGCACGGCTAAATCGCGCACGTCACCCATATGAGGCCGTCGTGTTGTAACCACCGTCCGGTCCTGCGTCATCAGTCGACCTCGCCCGGCGGGGCGAACACGCAGAACTCGTTCCCCTCGGGGTCCGCCAGCACATGCCACCGGATCTCGTCGTCGGGCGCCCGGAGCACCGTCGCCCCCAGGGCCGCCAGCCGGCCCGCGTCGCCCCACACATCAAGGTGCATCCGGTTCTTGACCGTCTTCGGCTCCGGCACCGGATTGATCCAGATCAACGGACCGTTCCCGACCGGATCGACGATCGGAACTCCCCACCCGTCCGGCAGCTCCACTCCATCGATCGACTGCCTGCGCACATATCCGATCGCCGCACACCACCAGTCGGCCAACCGCTGGTGATCGGTCGCATCCAGTGCCAGGTCCTTGAACCGCGCGGGCGCCGCACTCTCATCGCTCATGCGCACCACCAAAGCATCGATAACCCTTTCACCACACTGAATTGACGCTCAGCCAGGAACAGACCAGCGACCCGCGCACGTTGGGTCGGCATGGTGCCGATGGCAGGCCTGCTCTTCATGGCGATCCTGGTGATCGTGCCCTTCACACTGGCCTCGATCCGCCACCTCGTGGTGCGATCAGGCCACCCCGGCTGGCTGTCCCGCCGCCTCGCCGCCCGAACCCGCCCCGGCGGCACGGGCCTCGGCGCCACCGCGACCGAGGAGTTGCACGCCTTCTTCAACGCCAACAAGCGCGTCCAGATCGAACAGCGTCAGGCCCGACTCACGCTGCGCGACGACGAGCACGACGGTGCCCCGCCCCGTGCGGGCATCGACCTGGCCGCCGGCACCGCCGTCATCCCAGCGCGGCGCTAGCCCAGCCGAGACCTGCCTCTCCTCGTGGGAGCTCCGCCGCATTCACGACATCCCCGAGTGAGCGGGCCCCTGTCACCTCCTGCGCGGGAAGTCGGCCCACCCGACTTCCCGCGCCGCTCCGTGATCAGCCACCCGTGCGAGGGGCCGCCGTGTACCGCGATCCGCTGTCTCAGTCCTCGTCGTGCGCGACGACGGGCGGAACCGGGTGGAGGAGCGAGCCGGATGAGCGAACTCGCGCCCCGCCGACCGCTATCCGGTGCGGCGCTTGCGCGTGAAGTCCCGCTCGCCGAGCCGCCTGATCCGCCAGGCGGGCAGGGGTTTGCGCTCCTCCCGGGTGAGGAAGTGCGCCAGGTCGATCAGCATCCGCCGGACCTGCGCGATGGGGACGTCCGCCTGCTCCCACTGACTGAAGGTGGCGTGCAGCCGGACCCGATCGGCCGAGACGCGCTCCAGGAGGCAGCTCTCCACCCCCAGCCTCGTCGCCTCGCCGGCCTCGATCCTGAGCCACTCCAGCAGCACGGCCGACACCGTCCAGTCCGGCCCGCACTGGGCGACGAACTCGTCCGCCGCCCAGAAGAGCGACTCGTGCGTCCCCTCGGGCGCCCTGATCACGGTCCGGCTCATCGCCGGGGCGACCGCCCGTACCTCCCCGTCCTCGTCCTCGTCCCAGGCCGGGATCTCCTCCAGCCCGAACACCCACCGGTCCTCCGCCGGGCTCCCCTGCTCGTCCGCACGACTCATCCGCCCGACGATGCCAGACCCGGCGCCGGTCCGCCGGGAAACGGTTGGACCGGCGAATCGATCACATGCTCGACTTCCGGCATGAGTCTGTCTGTCGATGTCTTCACCACGGACGAGAGCGGCAAGTACCACGTCCTCGACGTCCCCGAGGGTTCCTCGGACCTCGCCGGCTTCGAGAGCTGGCGCACCACCGTCTGGGGTTCGGAGGCCGCCCGCGCCCTGGGCGCGCGGTTCTTCCCGCAACTGGCCGAGACCGATCTGCGCGTCGCCCCGGGCGACGTCCCGGAGTTCATCGAGGAGGTGCAACTGCTGCGGAACGACGCCGGGACGATCGCCGCCCGCTCAAGCTCGACCGTCGCGAACGGCGGCCTCGCCGAGACCATCGCCCGCCGCCTCGACCACATCCTCGACGCCGCCCAGCGCGCCCTGTCGGTCGGCGGCGGGGTGCTGATCTGGTAGTCGCGCCGGATCAACTCCGCCGGTAGTACGCCTCGATCGGCCCGCGCGCCGTCTCGAAGAGCGCCGGACCGTCCTGCGGCACCACCGGCCACGCGCCCGACTCCGGGTTGAGCTCGACGAGTTGCTCGGTCGCCAGCGCGAACACCACCCGCCCGAGGCCGGAGCGGACGATCGCGCCCGCGCACATGCCGCAGGGCTGGCAGCTGGTGTACATGGTCGTGCGGGCGGCCACTTCCGGGTCCAGCTCCCGGGCGGCCCAGCGGGCGAGCTTCAGCTCGGGGTGCGCGGTGATGTCGTCGTCCCGCCGGACGGTGTTGTGGGCCTCGGCCAGGACCGTCCCGTCCGGTCCGGCCAGCAGCGAGCCGTAGGGAGCGTCGCCCAGCTCGACCGCCCGGGCCGCGACCCCGATCGCGCGCCGCAGCAGCGCCTCGTCAGCAGTCGTGATCACGAGGCCTTCCTCCATTCCCCGGCCACCGCCCCGAGCGCCCGCCACGCGGCCTCGGGCCGGCGGGTCTCCTCCGGGTCCCCGTGGTAGGGATCCAACACCACCGCCTCCGCGCCGAGCTCGCGCAGCTCGCGGAGGTCCCCCACCACCTGCTCCAGGTCACCGACCCCGGCGGGCCGTTCCGGGTCGCCCACCGGGTGCTCCGTCAGCCGCAGCGCGATCCGCGGCGCGAACCCCGGCAGCGCGTGGCTCGCCAGCACCGACCGCATCCGCTCCACGGGCAGCCGCAACGGATGCCAGGCGTCACCGAACTCGACCGCCCGCCGGATCGCCGCCTCGCTGTGCCCGCCGACCCAGACCGGAGCAGCGGCACCGTCCCCCTGCTCCCGCCAGGCCTCCCGCACCGTACCCAGGTACTCGTCCGTCAGCCGCCCCCGCCTCCCGAACGGCACCCCGAGCGCGTCGAACTCCTGCCGCGCCCAGCCGACCCCGACCCCCAGCACGAACCGCCCGCCGCTGAGCCGGTGCAGGCTGCTCGCCATCCGGGCCACCAGCAGCGGGTTCCGGTACGGCAGCACCAGCACCGTCGTCCCCAGCCGCAGCCGCCGGTCGGTCACCCCGGCCAGCCACGACAGCGTCGCGAACGGGTCGAAGAACGGCTCCGGGTACCGCTCGGACACGTCCGCGGTCACGGCGACGTGGTCCGACACCATCAGCAGGTCGAACCCGGTCCCCTCCACCACCCCCGCCCATTCGCGCAGCACGCCGGGGTCGGTGCCCGGTCCGAAGTTCGGTACGTTGACGCCAAGTTGCATGCCCAGAGGCTATTCCCGGGCAGACCCCGCACGGAACCGAATCCTCCCGGCGGAAGCCAGCGCCCACCGCGAATCTCCCGGTAATATCGCCCGATGACCACGAATCTCGACGACACCGACTGGGCGATCATCGACCAGCTCCAGCAGGAGGCCCGGATCTCCCTCAGCGAGCTGGGCCGGCGGGTCAACCTGAGCCCCTCCGCCACCACCGAACGGGTGCGGAACCTGGAGTCGCTGGGCGTCATCACCGGCTACCGCGCCACCGTCGACCTGGCCAAGGTCGGCTACCCGGTGCTCGCCGTCGTCCGCCTGAAGTACCCGGGCAACCGCCACCAGCCGCTGCACCGCCTGCTCGCCGACCGCCGCGAGATCCTGGAGTGCCTGCGCACCACCGGCGACGACTGCTACACCCTCAAGGTGGCCGCGACCTCCATGGAGCACCTGGAGACCCTCGTCGACGAACTCGCCGGCTTCGGCAGCACCACCACGAGCGTCGTCTACAGCCAGCCCCTCCCCCGCCGCGGCCCGGCGCGACCCTGAGGCCCGTACGGCCGGGGCGGCGAACCGCTCCCGCAGCGCAGGACGTCGGCCGGTCCGGCTTCCTGCGCCGACGGTCACGACGGCGGGTCAGTCCTCCAGCTCGGCGAGGAAGTCCAGCGCCGCCGCCCAGGCGCGCTCCGCAGCCTCCTCGTCGTAGTCGGGCAGGTCCGCGCCGGTGAACAGGTGTCCGGCGCCCTGATAGCGGTGCACCTCGACCTCGGCGCCGGCCCGCCGCATCCGCAGGTACCAGGCGTTCAGCCAGTCCTCCGGCTCGTACGGGTCCGGGTCGGCCATGTGCAGCTGGACCGGGATCGAGGTCTCCGCGTCCTCCCGCAGGTCCGAGGTGCCGTGCAGGAGCAGCAGTCCGCGCGCCTTCTCGTCCGCGAGCGCCAGGTTCTGCGCGACCGCGCCGCCGAGCGAGAATCCGGCGTACACCAGCCCGCCCTCGGAGAACGGGGCGACCGCGGTCACCGCCCGCTTCAGCAGTTCGTCGCTGCCGCCGATCTCCTCCTGGTAGGCCTGTGCGGCCTCGGAGTCGTCGAAGGTCCGCCCTTCGAACAGGTCCGGGGTGTGCACGGTGTGCCCGGCGGCGCGCAGCCGGTCCGCGGCGGCGTGCACGGCCGGGCGCAGCCCGTGGGCGGAGTGGAAGAGGACGATCTGGGCCACGGTTCGAGGTCCTTCGGCGAATGAGATCAGGGGTACCCACCCATGATCCCGCATCCCCGCCCGACCGCCCGGCCGCCACAGTGCGACCAACGCGGAGAGGCCCCCGGCGGCCCTACCCGCCGGGGGCCGAGGCCCTGGTCAGGCCTGCGGGGTCCAGGCCGCGACCAGGTCGAGCAGCCCGGGGAAGCGGGCGTTGAGGTCGTCCACCCGGACGTGGCTGCGGCGCTCCAGCCCGTACTGGCGCTGGCGCGTCACCCCCGCCTCGCGCAGCGCCTTGAAGTGGTGCGTGAGCGAGGACTTGGGCCGGTCGAGACCGAACCAGCCGCAGGAGTGGTCGAAGTCCTCGGACTCCAGCAGGAGTTTGCGGACGATGGTGAGCCGCAGCGGGTCGCTGAGCGCACCCATGACGTGTTCCAGGCGCAGCTCCTCGACGGTCGGCTCGGCCAGCGGTTCGGGCAGGTCGGACGGCTCTGGGAGCACCTTGAAGGCGGGTGCGTGGGCCGTGGTCGTAGGCATAGGCAGCTCCTCAACTCCTCATAACTCGGTTCCTATGTAGTACGACTTGAATCGTACTGCATGCTAAGTTCGACTCGACTCGTACTGCTGGAGAGCCAACAGTCAGATCGGGAGGAACCGCCATGTCCGAGACCAGGACCGCACCCGTCCGGGCCGTCGAGGAGGTGCAGCGCACCACGACCGCCAAGGCCACCGCGACCGCCAAGGCCACCGCCGCCACCACCCCCGTCGCCGCCAAGCCCGCCACCCCGCTGTGGTGGGTATGGCTGGCCGCCTGGCCGGTCACCGCCGTCTTCGTCCTGTCGAACGCGGCCACGCCGCTGTACGTGCTGTGGCAGCACGACATCGGTTTCTCCAAGGGCACCCTGACCGTGGTGTTCGCGTTCTACATCGTCGGCCTGATCGGCTCGCTGCTGGTCTCCGGTGTGGTCTCCGACCGGGTCGGCCGCAAGCCCGTCCTGCTCCCGGCACTGGCACTCGGCCTCGCCGCCTGCCTGATCTTCGGAACGGCCACCAGCGTGGCCGCGCTGATCGTGGCGCGACTGTTCACCGGCATCGCGGTCGGCGCGGTCGTCTCGGCCGGTATGGCCGCGGTCACCGACGTGGCCGGACCCGAGCGCAAGCGGATCGCCGCCCTGCTCGCCTCCTGCGCGATGGTCTTCGGCGCCGGCCTCGGCCCGCTGCTCGCCGGTGTGCTCTCCGAGCTGGCCCCCGGGCCGACGGTCACCGTGTTCATCGTCGAGGCCGTGGTCCTGGCCAGCGCCGTGCTGGTCGTGCTGCGGATGCCGGTGCGTCGCCCCGAGAACCGCGGCAAGGGCGCCTGGATCCGGGTGCCCGGCGTCCCGAGCGGCAACGGCCGTCAGCTCGCCCTCGGCATCGCGGTCTTCGCCCCCGGCATCACCGCCACCTCGTTCGTGCTCTCGCTCGGCCCCTCGCTGCTGTCCGGTCTGCTCGGCACCACCAACCGGATCGTCGCCGGCGCCATGGCCTTCGTGATGTTCCTGACCGCCACCGGCGTGCAGTTCGCCGTCCAGAAGCTGCGCCGCCGCACCATCCTGACGGCCGGCGCGGTGAGCACCACGCTGAGCATGGTCGCGCTGATCATCGCGGTGCACTCCGAGGCGGTCGCGGTCCTGATCACCGCCGCGCTGCTGGCCGGCGCCGGCCAGGGCATGGGCCAGCTCGGCGGCCTGTCGCTGCTCAACTCCACCATCGCGCCGCAGCGGCTCGCCGAGGCCAACGCCGCCCTCAACGTGGGCGGTTACATCCCGGCCGGCATCCTGCCGGTCTCGGCCGGCTACCTCAGCGACGCGGTGGGCCTGACCAACGGCGCCACGATCTTCGGCGCCGTCCTGACCGCCCTCGCGGTGATCGGCGGCCTGGTGGTCCTCTCCACCAAGCGCCAGGTGACGGACCCGGCCTGACCGGCCGTACGAGACAGCGCGCCCTCCCGGGGGGCGGAGCACCGGCTGCCCAGCGGTGCTCCGCCCCCGGGCGTCTGCCGTTCACGGCGGCTGAACGTCCACCGTTCACGCCCGACGAACGGCCGCCGAACCGCCGCCGTTCACGACAGGCGGGCGCGACGCGGACGGAGCGGCTCACTCCGTCCGCATCGCCCGGAACAGCAGATCGCTCAGATCCCGCCAACGGGCCACCACGTCGGCCCGTCCGCTGAGAACGTCGGAGACGTGCTGCGAACCGAAGAACGCCGACACCAGGGAGCGCGCCGCGCGCCCCGGCACCACGTCGGCGCGCAGTTCGCCCGCCTCCTGCGCGGAGGTCAGCAGCGACTCCAGCAGAGAGACCCAGTCGACGTACGGGGTGGGCAACTCGACGTCGATCTGCGGCCGTTCGATCTGCAGCCGGGCACCGGCCTGCACGATCACGTCGTCCTGGAACGCGACGGCCGCCCGGTCCAGCATCCGGGCGGCGGTCTCCAGGGGGCCGAGCTCCTCCCGGGCGACCTCATCGAGCAGTTTCGGCCAACGTGCGTAGTGCTCCTCCACGATCGCCACGGCCAGTGCTTCCTTGGTCGGGTAGTGGAAGTACACGGCGCCCTTGGTCATCTCGACCCGGTCGGCGACGTCCTTGACCGACGTCTGGCGGAAACCCCGCTCGGTGAAGAGCTCGGCGGCCCCGATCAGGACCCGCTGCCGGGTCCTGACGGAGCGCTCCTGCTTGGGGTCGGAACCCCGCCGAACTGGGGTTTTGAGCGGGGAGAAGACAATGGCTTGCGGCTCCGGCATGCGGGGAACTCTCCGTCGTCGGTCGGCATGGCGCCGTGATGGGTGGGCAGTGTGGTGCGGGTGGGTCGTGTTCGGTCGTGTTCGATGACAAAAAACTTACCCCTCAAGATTCCTTCCTGAAGGTATATTTCCCGACGTCGCCACGTGCCGCGTCGGGACGATACCGGCGCATGGGCTGGCACGGCGAGCCAGGAGGGGGATCTGCTCATGCACGTCGTACCTGGACTTGAACTGATGACCGGCCGTCCGGGGCCGGAGCACCACTGGAAGACCATGGAGTTCGAGCGCCGCGTCCCGCGGGCGTCCGTCCACAAGGCGGCCGACGCGGAGGTGCTGCTCACGGACGCGCAGCGGCTCGGCGCCGACCGGTTCGCGGTCGCGGCCCGCTGGGACCGGGACCACTACATGGCCGACCACGGCGGCCCCGCAGCCGACCCCGTGATGCTGGTGGAGACCACCCGCCAGACCGCCATCCACCTGTCCCACCGCTTCCTCGACATCCCGTACGGCATGCCGTTCGTGCTGAGCGAGGCCTCCGTCGACCTCACCGAGGCGCTCCCCCCGGTGGGCCCGGAGCACCTCACCGTCGGGCTCGACGTCATCTGCCGCCGCCCCGCCGAGGGCGCCCGGCGTCTGCGCCTGGAGCTGGAGGCCGACGTCCTGGTCCGGCACCGAGCGGTCGGTAGAACCCGGCTGCGCTGGGAGCCGATGGAGCCCAGCCGCTACACCATGCTGCGCCACCGCGGCCGCGAGCCCCACGCCTCGGCGCTACCCGAGCCGCCCCGGATCGCGCTGTCGCCGGCCACCGTCGGCCAGCGCACCGAGCGGGACGTCCTGATCGCCGCCGACCCGGTGCGGGCGAACGCCTGGTGGCTGCGGCTCGACCTGGACCACCCGGTGCTGTTCGACCACGAGTCCGACCACGTGCCGGGCATGGCGCTGGTCGAGGCGTTCCGGCAGGTCGGCCGGGTCGCCGCAGCGGACCACCGGCCGGGCGCCAGCGGCGTCACGCTGCTCACGGTGGAGTTCACCGCCTTCGGCGAGCTGGACGCGCCGGTGGCGATCACCGCCGAGCCCGCCGGCCTCGGCGTCTTCACCCTGCGCGCCCACCAGGGCGAGCGGGAACTCGCCCGCGCCACGGTCCGCTGCGGCGCGGTCGAGCCGGTCCGGACCCTGCTGGGGGCGGCGTGCTGAACGCCCCCGCGGCCCCCCACCGGGCCACCGCCCGCGCCACCGCCTGGACCACCGACCTGACCACCCCGCTGACCACCGACCTGACGGCCGCCGACCAACCGCAGGATGGCCGGAACACAGCCGGCCCCCAGGAGGCGTTGAACCTGCTCGCCAAGCTCGCACGTCATGACGCCCACACCGCCGAGGAGCAGCGCAGGCTCACCCCGCAGGTCGCCGATGCCCTGGTCGACGCGGGCTTCCCGCGCCACTTCGTCCCGGCCCGCTGGGGCGGTGCGGCCGGGAGCTTCGCCGGCCTGCTCGCCGACGCCTCGGCCGCCGCCGAGGCCTGCGCCGCCACCGGCTGGTGCGCCGCCCTGTTCGCGGCGCACGGCCGACTGGCCGCCTACCTGCCCGAACAGGGGCAGCGGGACCTCTGGGCGGACGGCCCGGACGTCCGGATCGCCGCCTCGATCGTCCCGCCGCAGGGCCGTGCCACCGAGGTGGCCGACGGCTGGCGGCTGGACGGCGAGTGGCGCACCGCCAGCGGTGTCGACCACGCCGAGTGGGTGCTGCTGGCCTCCTGGACCCTGGGGCCGGACGGCATCCGGGAGCACCGGATCTTCGCCGTGCCGCGCGCCGAGCTGACCGTCCGGGACACCTGGGACCCGGTCGGCCTGCGGGGCAGCGGCAGCAACAGCGTGGTCGGCGACGGGGTGGTCGTCCCGGCGCACCGCTCGTTCACCCTGAGCGCGCTGCTGAGCCCGCTGCCCGACGCGGCCCGCTGCCACCGCGTCCCGTACCCGATGGTCGCCGGCCTGATCTTCGCGGCACCGGCGCTGGGTGCGGCCAGGGCGGCGCTGCAGGCCTGGACGGACGAGTGCGGGCCGACCGCGCCGGGCAAGCCCGGCCGGAGCCTGCTGCTCGCCCGCACCTCCGCGCAGATCCACGCGGCGGGCCTGCTGCTGGAGCACGCCGCCGACCGCGCGGACCGGGGCGCGGTCACGCCGCTCTCGGTGGCCGAGAACCGCCGGGACGCGGCCGCCGCGGCCGCCATGTGCCGGGAGGCGGTGGACGAGCTCTTCCACGCCTCCGGCATGCGCGGCCAGTCCTCGGACAGCCGGGTGCAGCGCGCCTGGCGGGACGTCACGACCGCCGCCGGGCACGGCGCCCTGGACCTCGAAACGGCGGCCGGGGCGTACGCGGACGCGGCCCTGGCGAACCGGGGTGCCCGTTGACCGGAGCGGCCCTGCGGGTGCGCCCGGCCCTCGCCTTCTTCGATGTCGACGAGACCGTGATCGCCGAGAAGAGCCCGGTCGCGTTCTGGCGGTACTGGCAGGACCGGCACCCCGGCCGGGTCGCCGCCGACCTCCCGGACCTGTCGTCCGAGGTCGCGGCGGCCCCCGACCGCGAGGCGCTGAACCGCCGCTACTACCGGCGCTACGCCGGCGTGCCGCTGGCCGAGCTGGAGGCGGCCGGCCGGCGCTGGTACGGGGAGTACCGCCTCGGCGGTACGGCCTTCGTGCTGCCCGCGCTCGCCGCCGTCGCCGAGCACCGGGCGGCGGGCCGCGGGGTCGTGCTGGTCTCGGGCTCGATGCGCCCTCTCCTGGCCGCGCTGGCCGAGGAGTTGGGCGCGACCCTGGTCTGCACCGAACTGCTGGTGGACGCCGACGGGGTGTTGACCGGCGAGGTGCGGCGTCCGATGATCGGGCAGGCCAAGGCCGAGGCCGCGGTCCGGCTGATGCGCGAGCACGGCGCGGACCCGGCCGACTGCTTCGCGTACGGGGACCACGAGAGCGACCTCGCCCTGCTGCGCGCGGTGGGGCGGCCGGTGGTGGTGGGGGACTCCCCGCTGCTGAACGAGGAGGCGGGACGCTTCGGCTGGCCGGTGACCCCGGCCCGCCGGGGGCCGTTGGAGGCGGGACACGCGTGATCAGCTCGGCGGACCGGAAGACTGCGATAACATTCCGTCCCGATGGTATGTATGTGCTCTCGTTAACTACGGAGGGCACACACATGGCCAAACAGGAACGGGCGCGACGCACACGGGAGAAGATCCTGACGGCCGCGGCGGAGGTGTTCGCCTCACAGGGCTACAGCAGCACCACGCTCAACGCGGTGGCCGAGCGCATCGGCATGACCAAGGGCGCGCTGTACGGGCACTTCCCCTCGAAGAGGTCGTTGGCCGGGGTTCTGATCAACGAGTCCCGGCACACCTGGACGAGTCTGCGGGCCGAGTACGACGCCCCGGGCGCCGACCCGGGGGGCGTCCTGGAACGCGTCGTAGCGGGTTTCGCCGGCCGGCTGCAGTCTGACGTGCGGCTGCGGGCCGCGCTCCGGCTCGCGGCCGACTGCCCGAACCTGGCGCAGTCGCTCTCCGGTGTCCTCGTCGAGATGCACAACGCCCTGACGGAACTGGTCCGCCGGGCCCAGCGCGGCAGCGGCTTCCCCGGGCACTCGCCGCAGCTGGTCGCCGCCTTGCTGATGATCGTGATGTACGGCCTGCTGAACGCGCCCGCCGGGTGCGCCGAGATCGCGGGCGCGCCCGGCGGGGAGCCGCTGTGGCGGCTGTTGTTCACGGCGCTGACGGGGAACGGAGGACCGAACTCCGCATGCCCCCAGGGCGGTCCCGCTCCAGGGCCCGCCGCAGGCCCCGCCCCGGGCTCTGCGGCAGGCCCTGCCCCGGGCCCTGTTTCAGGGCCGTAAAAAATACCTTCTAGAACGAATTCTTGTGTCATGCTGCACCAGCGGCCCCGACGCGCGCGGGGCCCGCTCGAAGCACAACCCCTGCGCGGGGCAGGGACGACACCGCTCGGGACGACCCTTTGGAGGAAGCGGATGAGCGTGCTGGACGAGTGGACGGGCCAACGTGCCTCGACACGCGCGGACCTCGACGCACCCGGACCGGATCCGGCCGATGACGTCCTGCTCCGCGCGATGACCGACGCAAGGGAAGTCGACGATTTCGACATGCGACACCTCCGGTATTTCCTGACCGTGGTCCGCGCCGGAACCGTCTCGGCCGCCGCCCAGGAACTCCGGATCTCCCAGCCGAGCCTCAGCCAGCAAATTCGACGACTGGAACAGAGAATCGGCGCCGCACTGTTCATCCGAAGTTCCCGCGGCGTTGAACTCACGACCGGCGGCCGGGCATTCCTCCGGGAAATCCAGGGAATTCCCGGCCAGCTCCGCTCGGCCATCGCCGCCGTCGCCCCCGCGCCGCAGGTGTGGCCCGTCGGGGTGTGCGGCGGGGTGCCGGCCGAGGTCCTGATCGAGGTGCAGCACGGCCTGTCCGGACGCCGCACCCACAACGGCCACCAGACCGCCCACCAGCCCGGCGCGAAGCTGCGGATGCGCTCGGTGGACGCGGCCGACCAGGGCGAGCTGCTGCGGCACGGCGAGATCGCCTTCGGCATCGTGCGCCTGCCGATCCCGGTGCCGCACGTGGTCTGCGCCGTGGTCCGGGACGAGCCGCTCGGCGTCGTGATGGCGCGCGAGCACCCGCTCGCCGCCCGGCCGGAACTGACCCTGCGGGACCTCAACCGGCAGCGTCTGCTCTGGTACGACGAGGGCTGCGCGCCCGGGTTCGCCGAGTCCGTACCCGCGCACCTGGCCCGACTCGGCTGGAACACCGTGCTGCACCCGGCCGACCAGGACCAGCCGGCCCTGTTCCTGCACGCGCTGCGGACCACCCCGGACCTGGTGGCCCTGCGTCCGCGGCGCGCCGTGGAGCGGGAGCCCCACCTGGTATGGCGGCCGCTGCCGGCCCCCAGACCGCCGCGCGAGCGCCTCGCCGTCACCGCGGTGCGGGGCAGCCACACCGCCCACGTCCTGCAGGAGGTGGCCGCCGAGCGCGGCTGGCTGTTCCTCGCCGAGTAATCCCCCTGCCGGTTCGGGCGCGCACACCGTGTTCGAACCGGCCCCTGGCCGGCGTGTGATCCGGGTCTCCCCCGCCCGGATCACACGCCTTTCGCGTTTCCGTGCCCCCCGGTGTCCAGCCGATATAGCACTGGCTTATGGCGGTCACACGGTTTACGTCTTGGACGCCGTTCGAATCCCACGGCTAATGTCTTCACCAGAGCGCAGCACCGGGCAACACGGCTCGACCAGCCCAGCTCAGCACAAAGCAGCTCAGCGCAACGCGGGCCCCCTTCCGAAACGGTTCCGATCCGTGGAATACCCCGCCCCGCCGCGCGGAATTCAACGTCGAATTCGCCGCGCCACCCGTCCTCCTCGGCCCGCCGGGCCGTGCCATGCCATCGAACCGGACCAAGGGAGCATCGTGATCTCGACCAAGCTGACGGAACTGCTCGGCATCGACCACCCGGTCGTCTGCGCCCCGATGGGCGGCGTGACCGGCGGACGACTCGCCGGCGCCGTGACGGCGGCGGGCGGTCTCGGCCTCGTCGGCGTCAGCTACGGCGACGCGGCGTTCATCGACGAGCACCTGCCGCAGGCCGCCGAGACCGGCGGCGTCTGGGGCGTCGGGTGCGTCATGTTCACCTTCGACGAGCGGCCCGGCCTGTGGGACAAGGTGCTCGGCTACGCCCCGCCGGTCGTGGAGCTCTCCTTCGGCAGCGCCACCCAGGTACAGAAGTACGTGGCCTCCGCGACCGAGGCCGGCTCCAAGGTCGTCGTCCAGGTGCACGACCCCGCCCAGGCCGCCGTCGCCCTGCGGGCCGGCGCCCATGTGATCGTCGCCCAGGGCGCCGAGGCCGGCGGCCACCACGCGTCCCGCGCCACCCTGCCCCTGATCCCGGCCGTCCTGGACGTCACCCAGGGTCTGGTGCCGGTGGTCGCGGCCGGCGGCTTCGCGGACGGCCGCGGCCTCGCGGCGGCCCTCGCGCTCGGCGCCGACGGCGTGATGATGGGCACCCGCTTCGCCGCGACCGAGGAGTCGATGGCCTCCCCCGGCTTCAGGTCCCACCTGGTCTCCGCCGGCACCGCCGACACCGTCAACACCCGCTCCTTCGACGTCGTGCGCGGCATCCCGTGGGACCAGGTCTACACCGCCCGCGCCGTCGTCAACGACTTCACCCGCACCTGGACCGGCCGGGACACCGAACTGGCCTCCCGCCGGGGCGAGATCGAGCCCGCGTGGAACGCCGCCGTCGCCCGCGACGACACCACCCAGCGCGCCATGCTCGTCGGCGAGAACCTCGACCAGATCCAGGACATCCAGCCCGCCGCCCAGGTCGTCCACAACGTCGTGGCCGACGCGGAGCGGATCCTCTCCGGGCTCTCCCGGCACCTCGGCGTCCCCACCTCCTGAGCCTGCCGCCCCTCCCCCGTACCCCCACACGCCCCAACCACCTGATCCATCCACACGACCCGGAGAATCCGTTGATCCACGTCCTGACCCTCACCTACCTGACCCCGCGTGAGACCGTCCTCGCCCACATGGCCGAGCACAAGGCCTGGCTGCGCGAGCACGGCGACCAGGGCCGCATCCTGCTCAGCGGCCCCCGGCCGGACGGCGGCGCGGTCGTCATCACCGCCGACCTCGACGACATCCAGGTGCGCGAGCTCATCGAGAGCGACCCCTGGCACAAGCTGGGCATCGCCTCGTACGCCCAGCTCTCCTTCGAGGGCCGCAACGCGAGCCCCGGCGTGATCACCTCCCCGGTCCAGGACGACGGCGTCCTGCTGATCAACGTGGCCACCACCGACGACGCGCCCGCCAGCGTGGACGCGCTCGCCCTGGCCGTCGACCACGTCGCCGCCACTGCCGACGGCTTCCGCGGCTCCCGCCTGCTGACCAGCGTCGACGGCGACGCCATGGTCAACTTCGCGGCCTGGTCGAGCCAGGCGGAGTTCGACGCGATCTTCCAGGACCCGGAGTTCATGCGCCGCTACCAGGCCTTCGCCGAGACCACCACCGGCGCCAAGTTCCGGCTCTACCGCACCAGCCGGGTGATCACGCCCAACCGCTGAGCCGCGCGCTGTCCCACGAGAGCCCCGTGAGCACCCCTCAGGCAACCCCTCGGGAAACCCCGAGCCTTCCACCCCACTTGGAGGAGAAGCACATGTCCGACGCGAACACCCGGGCCCAGTACGACCTCATCGTCATCGGCTTCGGCGCCGCCGGCCTGTCCGCCGCGCTGTCCTACGCCGAGGCCACCGAGGGCCGTGAGACCCCGGCGAAGATCGCGATCCTGGAGCGCTCCAGCGAGCAGGAGCGCGGCGGCGCCACCCGCTGGACCGGCGCGTTCCTGCGGATCGACGAGGACAAGCAGCTGGACACCGACTGGGCCGAGCACGTCAGCCGGGTCTCCGGCGGCCTCGCCGACATCGAGTACTGCCGCACCGTCGAGCGCGAGACCAAGCGGACCCTGGAGTTCGTCGAGAAGCACGGCGTCGAGATCGCCTTCGAGCACTTCCCGCTGCCGCACACCTTCGCCGCCGGCCAGCCGTCCATGGCCAAGCCGGCCAGCCCCCGCGGCGGCGGCGCCTCGATCGTCGAGCACCTGGGCGCCGCCCTGGAGAACGACCCGCGCGTCGACATCCGCTACCGGACCGAGGCGCTGCGCCTGACCACCACCGAGGACGGCACCGTCGACGGCGTCCTGGTCCGCGGCGCCGACGGCCGCACCCAGCGGCTCACCGGCCGCGCCGTCGTGCTGGCCTGCGGCGGCTTCCAGGGCAACCCGGAGATGCTCACCCGCTACGTCGGCGAGAAGGCCTGCGACCTCCCGCTGATCGCCCCCGGCATCACCAACAACCGCGGCGACGCGCTGCGGATGGCCCTGGAGCTGGGCGCCGACACCGCCGGCCAGTTCGACGGCATCCACGCCGAGCCCGTCGACACCCGCACCGACAAGGCCGACTCGGTCCTGTACGGCTTCGCCACCGGCATCTTCGTCAACCGCAGGATGGAGCGCTTCTTCGACGAGGGCCGCGACACCTGGGACAACACCTTCGAGCACGTCGGCTACGAGATCTGGAAGAACCAGGACCAGGAGGCGTACTGGATCGCCGACGCCAAGACGCTGGCCATCCCCGGCATCATGACCTCGCTGCTCAGCGACGTGCCGCCGGAGCAGGCCGACAGCCTGGAGGAGCTGGCCGGCAAGCTCGGCATCGACGCCGAGGCACTGGAGAAGACCGTCGCCGAGTTCAACGCGGCCGTCGGCCCCGGCGAGTTCGACCCGACCCGGCTGGACGGCAAGGCCACGGTCGGCATCGAGCCGAAGAAGTCCAACTGGGCCACCCCGCTGGACACCGCGCCGTTCATCGGCGTCCCGGTGACCTCCGCGATCTGCTTCACCTACGGCGGCGTCCGCACCGACCTCGACGGCCGGGTCGTCACCCCCTCCGGCACCGCCATCCCCGGTCTGTACGCGGCGGGCGAGGCCACCGGCCTCTTCTACCACGCCTACCCGCCGGCGACCTCGGTCCTGCGCTCGCTGATCTTCGGCCGGCTCGCCGCGCACCACGCCGCCGCCCAGCAGGCCTGATCCACCCCCCAACCCACTGCACCTGGAGGAACCGTGAGCATCGTCAACATCGACGTCACCCTCCGTGACGGCGGCTACCGCAACGGCTTCAACTTCCCCCTGGACTACGCGCTGAAGCATGCCAAGCTCAGCGTCGAGGCGGGCTTCGACTGGGTCGAGATCGCCTACCGCAAGGGCTCGCTGGTGCCGATCCCGAACCTCGGGCTCACCGGCCGCGGCGACGACGAGTTCATCGCCGCCGTCGCCCAGGAAATCGGCCCGGACCGGGTCGCGATGATCCTGCACCCGAAGAACATCACCGAGCAGGACCTGCCCGCGATGTACGCCGCCGGCGCGCGCCTGGTCCGCATCATCCTGCCGTCCAAGGGCTACCAGCGCGGCCTGGAGTACATCCGTCAGGCCAAGGAGATCGGGTACACCGTCGGCGTCAACTTCGCCCGAATAAGCCAGTGGTCGGGGCGCGGCATCGTCGAGGTGTCCACCGCCGCCACCGACGCCGGCGCGGAGGTCGTCTACCTGGCCGACTCCAACGGCAGCCTCTCCCCGGTGGACACCACCGACCTCACCACCCTGACCAAGTCGGTCACCGGCGGCCCGGTCGGCCTGCACGCCCACAACAACCTGGGCCTCGCCCTGTCCAACGCGATCAGCGCGGTCGCCGCCGGCGCGACCTGGATGGACTCCTCGATCCAGGGCATGGGCAAGGGCCCGGGCAACCTGATCGCCGAGCAGTGGCTGGCGCACCTCGACCGCACCGACGCCGAGGCCTCGGCCCGCCTCCACCTGGGCCACGCCCTGGAGTTGGCCGAACTGCTGCTCGCCACCGTCCCGGAGGGCACCCCCTCCCTCCCGCTGCCGGACCTGGTCCTGGGCCGCTACGACCTGCCGGTCGAGCACCGCAAGGACCTGGTGGGCGGCAGCCACCACGAGGGCATCGCCACCGCGCGCACCCTCGCCACCGTCCGGTGACGACCACCGGACGGCCTGTGCCGGCGGCGGTCTTCGGACCGGATACCGCCGCCGGCGCGGCACACGCCCTCGTCCTCGCCCCGGTCACCCCCCGCTGGGACGGCGGAGCCTTCTTCACCCCCGTCACCCGGGCCCTGACCGAGGCCGGCCTGCGGGTGACCGTGGTGGACACCCTCTCCGCCTGGGACGAGCAGATCGACTCGCTGGCCGCCCTCGCCGCCCGCTGGCGCCAACTCCTCGCCCAGTACGGCCCGGTGGACCTGCTCTGCGGGAACGCCCTGGGCGGGGCGGTGGCCCAGGCCCTGCTCCCCGAGCTCGCCCCGGACACCGCGGCGCTGCTCGTCTCGGGCCCCGCCCGCAGCGACGCCGTCCTTGAGGCCAGGCTCACCGAGATCGCCGAACTGGCCGCCGCCGGCCGCTCCGGCGAGGCCCTGGCCCTGCTCAACCGGCGCGTCCAGCCGCACGACCGCCGCTTCGAACCGGGGGGCGACACCCCCGAACCACACGACCCGGAGGCCGGGCGCCGCCTCGCCGCCGGGATGCGGATGCTGTGCGGCATCGACCTGACCGACGCGGTGCGGGCCCACCCCGGCCCGCTGCTGCAGATCGTCGGCGGTCACTCCCAGTTGGTCGGCCACCGCCACACCGCGGCGGCCCCGCACCACCGGGTGCACGTCATCCCGGGGGCCGGCATGCGCCCCCACTTCGAACGCATCGCAGAGGTGTCCGCCCTGGTCGGCTCCTTCCTGCGGGAGAAGGGACCCAGCACATGAAGAGCGTCGCGGTACTCCCCGGCGACGGCATCGGCCCCGAAGTCACCTCCGCGGCCCTCGACGTCGTGGACAAGCTCGGCCTCCCACTCGACCTGCGCTTCGGCGAAATCGGCTGGGAGTGCTGGCGCCAGGAGGGAAACCCGGTCCCCCAGCGGACCTGGAAGCTCCTGGAGGAGACCGACACCTGCCTGCTCGGCGCCATCACCAGCAAGCCGCTGCGCGAGGCCGAGGCCGAGCTGCCCGCCGAACTGCGCGGCACCGGGCTCACCTTCGTCTCCCCGGTCATCCAGCTGCGCCAGCGGCTGAGCCTGTACGCCAACATCCGCCCGGTCGTCGACCTGGTCGACGGCCGCTTCGACTTCACGGTGATCCGCGAGAACACCGAGGGCCTGTACGCCGGTTACGACTTCCACGGCCTGGACGACGCGCTCTGGAACGTGGTCCGCGACCACCCCAACGCCCAGGCCTCCGGCCCGGATTCGAGCAGCGTCACACTGCGCCTGCAGACCCGGTTCGGCATGGACCGGCTGCTGCGCCACGGCTTCGAGTACGCCCGCTCGCACGGCTACGACCGGCTCACCCTGGTCGACAAGCCCAACGTGCTGCGCCACAGCAGCAACCACCTGCGCGAGCGCCTGGAGCTGATCGCCGGCGAGTACCCCGAGATCGAGACCGAGATCCTCAACGTCGACGCGATCGCCCTGTGGCTGGTGCGCCGGCCCGAGCGGTTCGGCGTGCTGGTCGCCGAGAACATGTTCGGCGACATCCTCTCCGACCTCGGCGCGGGCGTCATGGGCGGCCTCGGCCTCGCCCCCAGCGGCAACATCGGCGACCACGGCAGCTACTTCGAGCCGGTGCACGGCAGCGCCCCCGGCATGGCCGGGCAGAACCGCGCCAACCCGATGGCGATGGTGCTCACCGTTGCCCAGATGCTCGACCACCTGGGCCTGCCCGTCCCCGGCGGCGAACTCCGGGCTGCGGTCCGGGCGGTCGCCAAGCAGCGCACCACCCTCACGTACGACATGGGCGGCACCAGCGGCACCAGCGAGGTCGCCCGGGCGGTGGCCGAGGAGCTCACCGCCGACCACGGCCCCGAGGACGTGGTGGACCGGCTCGCCCGCCTGGACACCGCCTCCGTCTCCGACGCCCTCGACAGCCTCGGCGTCGGCGGCGTACTGGCCGGCATCGCCCCCCGGGTGCCCGGCGCCCGCGCCGCCGGCCGCGCCTTCACCGTCAGCTACCAGCCCGTCGACAGCGCCGCCGAGGGCTTCCACAATGCCGCCAACTACCTGGACGACGTGCCCGAAGGCTCCTTCGTGGTGGTCGACAACGCCGGCAGCACCAGCTGCACCAACTGGGGCTCGCTGCTGACCAAGCTCGCCCAGCGCCGCGGCGTGCGCGGCACCGCCCTGCACGGCTCGGCCCGCGACATCGCCGAGATCCGCGCCGCCGGCTACCCGCTGTTCAGCACCGGCGCCACCATGGTCAGCGGCAAGAACCGGGTGGAGCTCGCCGCCACCGGCCGGGACGTCGTCATCGGCGAGGTCACCGTACGGCCCGGCGACATCGTGGTCGCCGACGACAACGGAGCCCTGGTGGTCCCCGCCGAGCGCGCCGCCGAGGTCGCCGACCGGGCCGAGCGGGTGGAGCGGACCGAGAGCGCCATCGCCGAGGCCGTCGACGCCGGCCTGCGGCTCGACGAGGCCCGCCGCCGGTACGGCTACGCCAAGCCCTGGGACGACGTCGGCGCCCAGCAGTCCCATGCGTGACCCGGCGGGGAGCGTGGTGGTGGACCTCCACTACCACGCCGGCCCCGACCTCTACCGCCGCCGCCTCACCTCCCTCGGCGCGGGCCGGGCCTACCAGGACGTCGGCGGCTGGGTGGTGCTCAAGAGCCACCTCAGCTCCACCGCGGCCCGCGCCTGGGAGGCCCGCCAGGAGGGGCTACCGGTCTCCGGCACCCTCGTCCTCAACGAACTGGCTGGCGGCGTCCGGCCCCGGGCCGTGGAGCAGGCGGTCTACGCCCACGGCCCGGACAGCCCGGCCCGCCTGGTCGTCCACCTGCCCACCCTGGTCGGCCACACCCACTGCTCGCCGCTGCGCCGCACCCCGTTCCACCCCCTGCTCGACCCCGAACGATGGCGGACCCACCCGGTCCTCGACGACGACGGCCGGCTGCGCCGGGACGTGCGCGAGGTGCTCCGGGCGGCCCGCGACCTGCCGGTCGCGATGGCCACCGGGCACAGCGACCGGGAGGCGGCGCTGCGCATCGTGGACGAGGCGGTCCGGCTCGACCTGCCGCGCCTGCTCCTCACCCACGCCACCCACCCCATGTCGGGCTTCACCCCCGACAACCTGACCGACCTGTCCCAAGTGCCCGGCCTGTACGTCGAGATCACCGCGCTGACCCTGCTGCTGGGCCACCGTGACGCCGGACACCTGAGCGAGCTGGTGCATGCCCACCCCCGGGTGCTGTTCAGCTCCGACCTCGGACAGCCCGACCAGCCGGACGTGAAGGAATGGCTGGACCTGAGCGCGCAGTGGTTCCGGGCCGCCGGCCTGACGAACCGGGAGATCAGGGCCATCACCTGGGCCAACCCGGTGAACCTGCTGACGCCTTGACATCCTCCCGTGGGTCGCAGGTCGCCGAGGCGGGTTCCCCGTTCAACGGGCGCAACACCGGCTGACGCCCACCCCCACGAAGCCCCCGCGAAGCCACCCCACGAAGCCCCTCCCACACAAGAAGGCCCAGCCATGACAGAGCCACCCGAACACCAGGGCGCCCCCTCCCGGCGCCGCGTGCTGCGCACCGCCGTCGTCGCCGGCGCCGCCCTGGCCGTCCCGCTCGCCGGCGGACTCCCCCCGGCCGAGGCCCGGGAGGGAGCCCAGCCCGCGCGCCCCCGGATCGGCTCGCTCGGCGACCAGTCCGCCGTCCGCACCTTCACCCTGGGCGACGTCCGGCTCACCTATGTCGTCGACGCCGCCATGGAGTTGGACCGCACCGGATTCCTGCCCGCCGTCCCCTCCTCCTACTGGGCGGAGCACCCCGAGGAGGTCGCGCCCTCCGGCCGGATCGCCGCCTCGGCGGGCGGCGTCCTGGTCGAGCGGGGCCACCGCCGGCTGCTGATCGACGTGGGCCTCGGTGCCAACGTGCTCCCGCCCTCGCTCGGCGTCTCCCGCGGCGGAGCGTTGCTGCGCACCCTCCGGGGGCTGCGGGTAGCACCGGAGACCATCGACACCGTGGCCTTCACCCACCTGCACACCGACCACACCGGCATGGGCTTCCTCACCGCGCCGGGGCGGGCGCCGCGCAAGGCGTTCCCGCGCGCCGGCTACCTGGTGGCCGGGGCCGAGTGGGAGCCGTTCTGGGAGCACCAGGTCAAGGTCGGGGCGCCGTCCTGGGACGGCTTCATGCTCCCGATGTCGAAGGTGCTGCGCCGCTTCGACGACGGCGCGCAGGCGTGGCCCGGCGTCAGAGCCCTGATCACCCCCGGCCACAGCCCGGGCCACACCACCTTCGTCATCTCGGCCGGCGACGGGCGGCGGATCCTGGTGTTCGGCGACGCCTTCCACACCCCGGCCCAGGTGGCCCACCCCGAGTGGCCGTCCGGACCGGACACCAACGTCGACAAGGTGCTGAAGGCCCGCCGGACCCTGCTGGCCGAGCTGCGCAAGCCGCGCACCTACGGCTTCGGGTTTCACTTCGGCGACCAGGCCTTCGGTCGGGTCGGCGAGGACGGCCGCTGGCACCCGGTGCCCGCCCGCGCCCTGCTGCCCGCCCCGATCCAGCTGCCCTGATCCACACTGCCCTGATTCACAAGAAGGGGGCTACGACACCACGTCCTTGCGCGCGAACCCCCGGAAGGCCAGCGCCAACAGCACCACCGCGTACGAGAGCGACAGCGAGACGCCCTGCAGCATGCCGCCCCACTCCAGCTGCGGCTGCAGGGCGTCCGCCCACGCGTACTGCCAGTGCGCCGGCAGCCACTCCCGCAGATCGCCCAGCGCGGTGACCGCGTCCAGCACCCCGGTGATGATCGAGACGAACACCGCCCCGCCGACCGCCCCCAGCGGCGCGTCCGTCGCCGTCGACAGCCAGAAGGCCAGCGCGGCGATCACCAGCTCGCTCAGGAACACGAAGGCCACCGCGAGCGCGAGCCGGGGCAGCGCCTGCCCGGCCGGCAGGCTGGCCCCGGCGGGCAGCTTCAGGTCCCCCCAGCCGTACGCGGCGGTGCCGACCACCAGCCCGATCGCGGGCAGCATCACCACCGCCACCGCCGAGAACGCCAGCCCGACCGCGAACTTGCGGGCCAGCAGCCGGGCCCTCGGCACCGGCGCGGCCAGCAGGTAGCGCAGCGAGGACCAGCTGGCCTCCGAGGCCACCGTGTCCCCGCAGAACAGCGCGACCGGGATCACCAGCATGAAGCCGGTGCCCACGAACAGCATGGTGACGGCGAAGTTGGCGCCGGAGGCGGTGGCCAGCTCGATGAAGGTGGTCCGGTCCGGACGCCCCGGGGTGCCGCCGATCTGGAACGCGGCCAGGATGACGAACGGCATCGCCGCCAGCACCCCACCGATCACCAGCGTGCGGCGCCGGCGCAGCTGCCGCATCGCCTCCACCCGCAGCGGCAGGGTCCGGCCCGCCCGGTACCCCTCGGCATGGTCCGTCGAGACGGCGCTCACGCCGCACCTCCGATCAACGACAGGAACGCGTCCTCCAACCGCCGCTGCGGCCCGGCGCTCTCCACCGGTACCCCCAGCCGCACCAGCTCCGCCAGCAGCTCGCTCGCCGCGAGCCCGTCCAGCCGGACCAGTAGCCCGTCGTCGACGGCCTCCGCCGAGCCGACCCCGGCCAGCGCGCCGACCTTGGCGACCACCGACTCCGGGTCGCAGGAGTCGGCGACCCCGATCATCAGCAGCTCGCCGGCGCCGACGATCTCCCCGACCGGCCCGGCCGTCACCAGCCGCCCGCGGTCCATGACCACCAGGTCGCTACAGCTCTGCTCGACCTCGGCCAGCAGGTGGCTGGAGACGATGACGGTCCGCCCGCCGGCCGCGTACCGGATCATCACCTCGCGCATCTCGCGGATCTGCGGCGGGTCCAGCCCGTTGGTCGGCTCGTCCAGGATCAGCAGGTCCGGCATCCCGAGCATCGCCTGCGCGATGGCCAGGCGCTGCCGCATGCCCTGCGAGTAGGTGCGCACCGCCCGGTCCAGCGCCTCGCCGAGCCCGGCGATCGCCAGCGCCTCGTCGAAGCGCGCGTCCTCCTCCGGCCGCCCGGTGGCCTGCCAGTACAGCCGCAGGTTGGCCCGTCCGGTCAGGTGCGGCAGGAAGCCCGCGCCCTCGACGAAGGCCCCGACCCGCGAGAGCACCGGTGCCCCCGGCCGCACCAGGTGTCCGAAGATCCGGATCTCCCCGGCGTCCGGCCGGATCAGGCCCATCAGCATCCGCAGCGTGGTGGTCTTGCCCGCGCCGTTCGGCCCGAGCAGGCCGAGCACCTGGCCCTGCTCCACCCGGAAGCCCAGGTCCCGCACGGCGTACCGGTCCTGCGCGCCCTTGTAGCGCTTGCTCAGTCCGCTGATCTGCAGCGGCACCCCGGCCAGCTCCGGGTCGAAGCCCGGCCCGGCGGCCGCCGAGCGCCGCCGCCGCACCACCGGCACCAGCACCAGGGCGGCGGCCACCACCACGGCCGCCAGCGGCAGCAGCCAGGTCCGCGCGGGCAGCGGCGCCGCCTCGGTGACCAGCTCCTCGTCGGTCGGCACGGTGAGCGCCCCGGCCGGCGCGACCCGGTAGGTGGCCGGCTCGGCCGGAGAGGCGTACGCCAGGTCGGTGGACGCCAGCACCAGCCGCACCCGGTGCCCGGTCGGGAAGGTGTGGTCCACGGTCGGCAGCTGGACGGTCACGGTCCGGCCCGCGTCGGCGCCGGTCACCCGCAGCGGGGCCGCGAGCTGCTGCGGCAGCACCGACTTGCCGTCCGGCCCGACGTCGTACAGCTTCGCGAACAGCACCGCGTCCGGCCGGTCCGCCGTCACCTTCACCGGCACGGTCGGCTGCCCGGTCAGGTGCAGCGGCGTGTCCAGCGGCGCCGAGTCGAAGGCGGCGTTCTGACCCGGGAAGTCCAGCGACAGCCCTGCCCCGAGCGAGGCCGCCTGGCTCAGCGCGCCGATCCCCGGCAGCGTCGAGATCCCCGGCGGTGCCCCGCCGGGCGGGTTGGCGACCGGCTTCTCCCCGCTCGCCAGCTCGATCGAGCGGGTGCCCGTCCCGGCCAGCCCCGGGTAGCGGTCCGCGGAGGCGCCGCGCAGCACGGCCTGGAAGCCGGTGGAGTCCACGCCGCCGGTCCGGGTCACCCGGAAGGCCGGCCCGGTGTCGTTGCCGTGCCCCCGCAGGTAGTGGTCGAACCAGGCGGTCACCCGGTCGTCCACCCGCGCGCTGGTGTCCGTCCCGCCGTCGTGCCCGCCCGCGAACCAGTCCACCGCGACCGGCGCGCCGTTGGCCGCCACCGCCCGGGCGATCTGGTCGCCCTGGTCCAGCGGGAACAGCGAGTCCTGCTGCCCCTGCACCACCAGGGTGGGCGCCTTGAGCCGCGCCGCCACCGAGGACGGGCTGGACTCCTCCAGCAGCGCGACGGCCTCCGGATCGGCGTGCCCTGCGGTGGCGACCCGGTCGTACATCTGGCAGAGCGAATCCAGGAACCGGCCGCAGCCCACCTGCCCGTCCGCCTCCGGTTTGGGCCCGGCCCCGCCGCGCGGCGCCCCGCCCGAGGGCCCGAGGTCCCCCGCCGAGCCGGTGGTGAAGAAGATCCCGGCCCACAGCTTCTTGAACACGCCGTCCGCCGCGCCCGAGCCCTGCACGCCCTGCGGGAACAGCGCGTCGGCCAGGTTCCACCAGGTGATCTGGGTGGCCACCGCGTCGATCCGGTGGTCGTACCCGGAGGCCAGCAGCGAGATCGCCCCGCCGTACGAGGCGCCGGTGATGCCAACCCGGGGGTCGCCGGGCCCGTCGAGCTGCACCTCGGGCCGCTGGGCCAGCCAGTCCACCAGGTGCTTGACGTCCTCGACCTCGCGGTCCGGCGCGTTCAGGCCGATCTTCCCGCCCGAGTGCCCGAAGCCGCGCGCCGACCAGGTCAGCACCGCGTAGCCCTGCCGGGCCAGCTGCTGGGCGCGCTCCCGCTCGCCGTCCTTTGAGCCGCCGAAGCCGTGCGCGAGCAGGACCGCCGGCCGCGGGGTGGTGCCGGTGGTGAAGAACGAGGTGTCCAGTCGGACCTGCTGGGCGCTGCCGGGCGTCTCCGGCATGCTGAGGAAACGATCCTCCTGGTGGACCACCTGCCCGCCGCCGGACGCCACCGCCGCCGTACCGACCCCGGTGACCGCCACCAGGGCCACCGCCCCGGCCAGCACCTTGCGCCGCACCGACATGTCGCGTCCGCGCCAGCGACGCCACGCCCCACCGAACTCCATGGGGGCTGATCGTATCCGCCGCCCGGGTAGGCGTCCGATAAAGCCACCACCCCTTTTCGTCCGGTTCACCCCGCTAATCGCCGGTACCGCACGGCTCACCCGGCTCTCCCCACGCCGAGAAGGTCCCCCGTGTTCTGCCCCCGGCCCCCGGCCTCTCCCCGGAACAGAGGTTCCCCGCGCCCCGGAAGGGGCGCGGGGAACTGCGCGAAGCGGAAGGCCACGGCCTTGAAGGCCACGGCCTTCAGATGCCTCCCGGCCGCTACAGAGCCCGAGCCATCGTCCGGTGCGGTATCCCGGCATCGTCGTACACCGGCCCCTCCGCCACGTACCCCAGCCGCTCGTAGAACCCGAGCGCCTGCACCTGTGCGTGCAGCTCGACCTCGACGGCTCCGCGTTCAAGCCCCGCCGCCTCGATCGCCCGGACCAGCTCGGCCCCGAGTCCGGTCCCCCGGGCAGCGGCGACGACCGCGAGCCGCCCGAGCAGCACCCGACCCCCGACACCCCCGGTCAGCTCCAGCGCCTGCTTCCCGAAGATCAGCCGCCCGGTCCCGAGCGCGGCCCCGTCGGCCGCGACGGCCAGCAGGTGCACCGAGGTCCGGTCGTACTCGTCGTACTCCAGCTCCTCCGGCACGTTCTGCTCGACGACGAACACCTCACGCCGGACGTCCCGGACCAGCGTGAGGTCCGCCTCGCCCTCGGCGACCCGGATCGAGACCGGCATGTCAGCTCTCCGCCGCGATGATGTCCAGGGCCTTCTTCAGGTCCGCCGGGTACTCGCTACTGAACTCGACCCACTGCCCGTCCGCCGGGTGCTCGAAGCCGAGCGAGACCGCGTGCAGCCACTGCCGGGTCAGCCCGAGCCGCTTGGCCAGCGTCGGGTCGGCGCCGTACGTCAGGTCGCCGACGCAGGGGTGGCGCAGCGCGGACATGTGGACGCGGATCTGGTGGGTGCGGCCGGTCTCCAGCTTGATGGCCAGCAGCGAGGCCGCCCGGTACGCCTCGATCAGGTCGTAGTGGGTGATCGACGCCTTGCCGTCACGGGTGACCGCCCACTTCCAGTCCGAGCTGGGGTGCCGCCCGATCGGCGCGTCCACGGTGCCGCTCATCGGGTCCGGGTGTCCCTGGACCAGCGTGTGGTACCGCTTCTCGGTGATCCGGTCGTGGAACTGCCGCTTGAGGTCGGTGTACGCCCGCTCGGACTTGGCGACGACCATCAGCCCCGAGGTGCCGACGTCCAGCCGGTGCACGATGCCCTGCCGCTCGGCGGCACCGGACGTCGAGATCCGGTAGCCGGCGGCGGCGAGCCCGCCGATCACGGTGGGGCCGGTCCAGCCGGGGCTCGGGTGCGCGGCGACGCCGACCGGCTTGTCGACCAGCACGATGTCCTCGTCGTCGTGGACGATCCGCATGCCGTCGACCGGCTCCGCCACGATCTGCACCGGGGCGGCGGGGGCGGGAATCTCGACCTCCAGCCAGGAACCGGCGGTCACCCGGTCCGACTTGCCGGCCACGGTGCCGTCGAGCGTCACCTTGCCCTCGGCGGCCAACTCGGCGGCCTTGGTCCGGGAGAAGCCGAACATCCGGGCGAGGGCGGCGTCGAGGCGCTCACCCTCCAGGCCGTCGGGTACGGGGAGGCTTCGGATCTGCGCTGCGGTACTCACCCGTACGAGTATGCCGGAAAGGCGGCCCCGCCCCTCCCGCCGGCGGTCCCGCCCGGTGGCGCAGTGCCCTACTTGTCGCCCTTCTCCGTCTGCTGGTGCACGGTCCCGTCCGGGTTGCTGCCCCGGAAGGAGAGGAGCACCACCAGGACCCCGCCGCAGACGATCGCCGAATCGGCGAGGTTGAACACCGCGAAGTGCTGGACCGAGACGAAGTCCACGACGTGCCCGCGGAAGACGCCCGGCGCGCGGAACAGCCGGTCGGTGAGGTTGCCGAGCGCCCCACCGAGCAGCAGTCCGAGCGCGATCGCCCACGGCAGGCTGTACAGCCTGCGGGCGATCCGCCAGATGACCACGATGACGGCCGAGGCGATCATCGTGAAGACGACGGTCAGCGCCTGCCCCATGCCGAAGGCGGCACCGGAGTTGCGGATCACCTGGAAGGTGACGACCTCGCCGATCACCTTGATCGCCGCGTGGTTCTCCAGCTTGGCGACGACCAGCAGCTTGCTGCCCAGATCGATCAGGAAGGCGAGCACCGCGACGACCAGCAGCACGCCGACCCGCCGCGGCCCCTTGGGCTTCTCCACCCCCGTGGCCCCGCCCCCGGAAGTCGCGTCGCCGTCGGTCGAAGCCGCCTCCGCGGGCTCGGTGGGATCGGCCACGGCCACCTCCACGGCATCGGCGGGGTTCGGGACGGCGTCGTCCCGGGTCTGGGGGGAACCTTGCGTACTGATGATCCGCTCCGCTGCCGATGGAGCTCCCCCGGGCAGGAGGCGGGGGAGGGTGTTGGGCCGATGCCGCCCTGGAATCCGTCGAGGAACCGCTACGGACGTGTCAGGCGACGTTACGGGGTCGAGCGTACGGCAAGCCCGACCCCCGACGTCGCTCTGGTGGCCCGGTTCAGCGGCGTTCCTGCTTGGCCTTGCACTGGACGCAGAGCGTGGCCCGGGGGAAGGCCTGCATCCGGGCCTTGCCGATGGCCTGTCCGCAGGACTCGCAGATGCCGAAGCCGACACCCTCCAGTCGCTCCAGGGCGCGCTCCGTCTGGGCGAGGCTGTCCCGCGCGTTGTTGGCGAGCGCCAGCTCGCTCTCCCGCGAGATGTTCTTCGTGCCGGCGTCCACCTGGTCGTCGCCGGCTCCGTCGTTGGAGTCGCGCATCAGGCCGGCGATGGCGGCGTCGGCGGCGTCGATCTCGCCGCGCAGCCGCTCCAGGTCGCTGATCAGCTCGTCGTGCAGCTCGTGGACCTCCTCCGAGGTCCACGGGTCCTCACCGGGCCGGACCGGCAGCGTGGCCGGATCGACGGACTCGGCCCCGCGCGGCGCGGTGACGGTGTCGGTGTCGGTGTCGGTGTCGGTGCTGCTCTGAGGTGCGGTAGTGGTCACGGTCCCCTCCCCTGGATCGGCCGCCACGGCCTTGCGTGCCCGCTTGGTGGCGGTGCCCACGCCGGTTGCCTTCTCAGCCATGGCTTCGACCCCATCTACGAACGAATCGAGCCGCCGGTTCCCGGCGGCTTCCAGTGCCGGAACGATAATCCCGATCAAAACCGGTCACAACATGACATACCGGCGCCTCGCGCTGATCCCACCCAGGCAGCCGCCCCAGCTGCCACGCCCGCGCGCTGACAGACTTGTGCCCACCTCACCCCCGCCTAACCACCCCTGCCGACCAGCCCTTCCGCGCCCCGCGACCACCCCAGCGGAAACGATTTGGACAAACCGACTTGCCCGGCCGATACACTGGCCCTGCAAGGCGCAGATGGGACGAGTACCGACGTACGCAGCCACCAGCGACCCGGGGACGGTGCGAGCCCGGGGGTGTGCACGACGGGAAGATCACCCCGGAGCCGCCGGAAGAACGGCCACCGCGCGACCCGCGGCGGCCCACTAGACCCGGCAGCAAGCCCAAACAAGAGGGCCGCAACGCAGTACCGCGGCCAAGGAGGGTGGTACCGCGGGGCGGCCGGGCCGTCTCGTCCCTCCGGAGGATTCAGTCCCAGCATCCGCCGGAGGTAGACGCCCGCGATGAGCAGCACCTACAACCCCGTCCCCGCGCAGGTGGACCTGCCTGCGCTGGAGCACCAGATCCTGTCCTTCTGGCAGGACAACAAGATCTTCCAGCGCAGCCTGGAGCAGTCCGAGGGCCGCCCCGAGTGGGTCTTCTACGAGGGCCCGCCGACCGCCAACGGCATGCCCGGTGCCCACCACATCGAGGCCCGCGTCTTCAAGGACGTCTTCCCGCGCTACCGGACGAT